>CAIQDO010000272.1 GCA_903870555.1 uncultured Caulobacteraceae bacterium | reverse complement strand
GACGCGGCCACGCGCCTATCCGAGGGCGGGCGAGTCTCTGGCCGCCGCGGCCTTGCGCGAGGCCCGGACTGTTCGCACCGCCGTTGGCCTGGCCGACGTCTCCACCCTGGGCAAGTTCGACATCGCCGGTCCCGACGCGGCCGCCTTCCTGGCGTTGATCTGCGCCACGCCGACAGCCAAGCTGGCGATCGGGCGGGGCCGCTACACCGTGATGCTGCGCGAGGACGGGATCGTCATGGATGACGGCACCCTGTGGCGTGTGGCGGACCAGCGTTTCCTGTTGACCAGCTCCACCGGCGGCGCCGACCGGATGGCGGCGCACCTGTCCTACGTCCGCCGCTTGCTGGCGCCGGAGATGCGGGTGATGGCGACGGCCATGCAGGAACGCTGGACAGCCGTGGCGGTGGCGGGACCGCGAGCGCGGGACGTCGTCGCCGACCTGATCGGCGCCGCGCCGCCGGCGCACATGGGCCTGACGCGGGCCGAGATCGCCGGCCACCAGGGTCTGGTGTTGGGCGCCAGCTACAGCGGCGAGCGGGCCTTCGAGCTCTATGTTCCCGGTTTCGCCGCGGGGGCGGCCTGGCGCACCGTGGCGGACCGCGCGGCGGCGGCCGGCGGCGGGCCCTACGGCCTGGACGCCATGGACCTGTTGCGCATCGAGAAAGGCCATATCGTCACCGGCGGCGAGGTCGATGGTCGGACCAGTCCGTATGATCTGGGTTTGACGAAGATGCTCCGCAAGCGGGGCTACATTGGCTGGGCGGCGCTGCAGAGGCCAGACTTCCAACGGCAGGACCGACGCCGGCTGGTGGGTCTGGAAGCGCTTGATGGGGTCATGCCGGAAGGGGCGATGATCCTGCCCTCCGCTGGCGCGACTCCGATCGGCCATGTCACTTCGGCGGGCCGCAGGGTGCTGGCCGGAGGAGCCATCGGCCTTGGCCTGATCGAGGGCGGGCCGGACCGGCTGGGCGAGGTGATGATCGTCACCTCGCCGACTCGGGGACTGAACGGCCGGGCGCGGCTGGTGGCGCCGATGTTCCACGACCCGGACGGAGCCCTCTATCGTGACTGATGTCCACATCGACGTTTCGATGGGGCGAGCCCTGATCGCCTTCGATCTGTGGCGCGATGTCGCCGCCACGAGGGCCCGGATCGCCTCAGCTTTAGGCGGCGACCTGCCCGCCCTGAACCGCGCCCGCGACCTGCCCGGCGGATGGCGGGCGATCCGTGTCGAACCCACGGTGTGGTGGCTGAGCGGCTCGCCGTCGGACCTGACCCCCTGTCTGGAACGGCTGGAGACCGCGATCGGCGACGACGGCGCCGCGGCCGACATTTCCGGCGCGTTCGTCATTGTGATCCTGGAGGGCCAGGGCTGGCGGAGGACACTGATGTTCGGTGGGGTCTTCGACGCGGAAAGCACCGATTTCGGCCCAGGATCAACCGCCGGGACCCTCCTCCATCACGTCGCGGTGCGCTATGACGTCAGGGGTGAGGAGAGGGTCGATGTCCACCTTGCCCCGAGTTACGCCGACGATCTGCTCCATCATCTGCGGGGCCCGGCCGCGCGGGGGTGACGGACAACCGGTTCGGCCCCGCCGGTGCTGACCGCCCGCACCGACAGCTTGGCCTATATCGAGGCCGCGCAGGCCGCGCGCGGTCCCGACTATCGCTGTCGGCACTGCGGGGCGCCGGTGACCTTCCGACGGGCGGGGAGCCGGGTCGCGCATTTCGCCCACCGTCCCGACGCCGGCTGCGGCCTGGGCGGGCCGATGTCGGCCGCCCATCTGGCCGCCCAGCAGACCATCGCCGCAGCCTTGAGGGCCCGTGGCCTGGGCGTCGAACTCGAGGCGGCCCTGACCGGGGATGGTGGGGCGCGGCGGATCGATGTGCTCACTTGGCCACCTGATCGGCCAGGCGCGCGTGTCGCCATCGAGGTCCAGGCCAGCGACCTGACCGCCGAGGGCGTGGCGGCGCGCACCGACAGCTACCAGACGCTCGGAGTCGCGCCCCTGTGGCTGCGCCTGCTGGACTTCGGCCGCTTCCCGGCGGTGCAGACCCTGCCGTTCCTCGGCACGATCTGGATCGAAAGGTATGCCGCGAAAGCCTGGGAGCGCTGGGCGCACGACCATCTGGGCGGGAGGCTATGGTTCATGGACTCGGGCACGGGCCATGTATGGCGCGGCCTGTTTGTGGCGGCCCACCGTCGTCGTGACCGCGGACGCATCGCCGAGGATGCCGGAGAGACCGTCGGGCGGGGGGCCGATTGGACGGAGGCGGTCCAATGGGTCGATCTGGAGCTCGACGGGCCGTTCGACCTGACAGCGGTGAAGCTGCGCCGGACAGCGGCGCGCGGTCCGGACACCGCCTTGCGCCGCTTCGCCGCCTTCGCCCCCGATAGCGGTCGGGACGTGCCGACGGGGCCAGCCGTGCGGATCGTTTTCCAGGCCGAGGCGCGAGGCCATTCGCGACGCCTGGAGACCCGGGTCGGCGACGCCTGGATCCCGACCCTGCCCGACGGCGCCAACAGCGACTGGCGCACCCGCCGGTCGCCGGCGCGGGCGGCGGTGCTTACCCGGTCCCCGATCGGCTGAGCCGCTCGAAGGAGCGTCAGAGTCGCAGGCCCACCAATCCCTCCTCGTGGCTGGTCGGCGTCCAGCCGGCGCGCTCGCGCCAGTCCTCGGGGAGGTCCACGAAACGCTTGATCGACAGCTTACCGAGGTCGGCGAAGGAGCAGGCGCCGTCAAGCACCAGGTCGCGGATGGCGTGCCCACTGGCGGGACTGAGGCCGAAGCCGACGCCGCTCATCGTCGCCACCGTCAGATTGCCCGGGTCGCTCAGGCGGTCGATCACCGGCCGGCCGTCGGGGGTGTTCTCCACCACCCCAGCCCAGCTGCGGATCACCCGCAGCTGGGCTGCCTTGGGTAGCAGTTCCGCCAACCGGCGCGACAGGTTGCGCAGCACAGGCGTCGAGGGGCGTCGTTCCGGGCCGGCCGGACCGATGTCCATCCATTCGTGAGGGCCGCCGCCATAGGCGAGGTTCCCGCGCAGCGTCTGGCGCCCGTAGAGGCCGTTGCCGTCCGCCCCGCCGACCGGCATCAGCGGCGCTGGCTCAGTGACGATCATCTCCGCGCGGGCCGGCGCGAGGGGCAGGCGCGCGCCGACCTGCCTCAGCAGCGCCTCGCCCTGGGGACCGGCGGCCACGACCAGATGATCGCAGCCGAACCGGCCGCGCGGCGTTTCGACACCCGTCACCCGGCCGCCGGACGTGACGATGCGCAAGGCTGGCGCATGCTGCAGGATGCGTCCGCCGCGGTCCTGCAGGGCCCAGGCGTAGGCCTGGACCGTGCGCTGGGGATTGGCCTGCCCGCCGAACCGCAGATGGATTCCGCTGACGACGTTGTCACCCGCGAGGGGCACGAATTCGCGAACCTGCGCCGGGTCGAGGTCGTCGACGCGCCAGCCCAGGTCGCGGCACATCTGAGCCATCCGCTGGTACTGCTGGTGGTGAAGCGCGTTGGTGGCGAACACCACTCGCTCGCGCCGGTATTCGGTCGAGTAGCCGAGCATCTCGTCCATAAGCGGCCAGAGCCGCTGCTCCTCGGCGAACAGAGGACTGTGGTAGTGCGAGGCTCCGCCGCCGTTTCGGCCCGAGGCCTCCCAGCCGACGATGCCCTTGTCGAGCACCAACACGTCGACGCCGGACCGGGCCAGCCACCACGCCGCCGACAGGCCGGTGACGCCGCCGCCGACCACGATCACCGAGGCGCCTGGTGTCTCCAGGTCGGTCACAGGTGCATGTCGCCACCGAACAGGCCGTCGTAGAGAGCCTCGCGGTCGGTGCCGATGTCAGCGTAGGGCGTCCACTGCCCCTTGATGCCGAACCAGACGTCCCAGGTCGCCGCCATCACCGGATCCTCGTCCCACGCGGCCAGGACCGACAAAGGCAGGGGGCGGACGGGCGCGCGATAGCCGGCCAGGGGGATGGTCTCGGCGGAGATATTCGCGGCGTTGGCGAGCGTCAGGGCGATCTGTTCCCGGCATCGCCGGCCCTGGCACGGTCCCATGCCGGCGCGGGTGAGGCGCTTGATCTGGTCCTGGTTGGCGGGGCCGTCGTCGAGAAGCCGGTCGAGGCCGCGGGCCGCCATGGCCTCCGAGGGCGGGCCCAGGTAGGTCGGCTGGCGAACCGCCAACAGCGCCGCGCGGCTCACCGCCTCGCACTGGCAGACGATCACCTCGTCGTCGCCGCCGACCGCGCCCAGCGCGCGCGCCCAGGCCTGGCGGTACACCACGGCGTCCGGGCCCTGGTCCACGCCCGCGACATCGCCGGCGAGGGAAACCTGCGGCAGGCTGGTGGCGACGCCATCCGGGCTGACCGGCGCATGGCCGCCGAGACGCGGCTGCATGGCCAGATCCGCGCCCAGGACATCAAGAAGCTCGACCGCGGGGGTCAGACCGATCGCCTCGACGATCGTGTCGCAAGCCAGGGTGCGTTCGGCGCCGGTGACGAGGTTCCGGACCGTGAGCCGCTCGACGCCGTCAATCCCGCCCGAGGCCAGGACCGGCGCATGACCCGCAAGGCGCTCCACACCTGCGGGAAACCGGTCGTCCGCGACCCGAAAGGCGGGCTGCGTCTCGATCACCGCGACCACTTCCAGGCCCCGCCCGACCGCAAGCCGGGCGGTCCGCGCCGCAAGGTCTCCGGAACCGAGGATGACCAGCCGACGACCAGAGAACGCGTCGTAGACGGTCAGAAGCGATTCCAGCGCCCGCGCGCCCATCACGCCCGGCTGAGCCCAGCCGGGAAAGCCGATGGCGACATCCCGGGCGCCTGCCGCCAGGATGAGGCGGTCGAAGCCGACCAGCCAGGACCTCTCCTCATCGGCGAGGCCAGCGACCGGCGCCGGCAGGGAGGCGAGGCCCTGGCCGGGAACCCAGGCGCCCCAGCAATAGACGCCCAGTTCAATCTCGACGCCCGCCTCGATCGCCTCGGCGAGGCCCGCTTTGGCGGCGAACACCGGCTCGACCATCCGCGCCTTGGCCTGGACGGCCCCGGTGTAGCGGCCACCGTAGTAGAGGGGGACGTCGAGCCCCATCAGGCCGCCGGCGACGGGGTTCTCGTCGACCAGCAACACCTCGGCGCCGCCGCGAACCGCGGCCAGGGCCGCGGCGATCCCGGCTGGACCGGCGCCGATGACCAGCACCTCGACGTGACGGCTCGGGTTGGGAGCCTTGCCCGCCTGGGCCTTGGGATCGAACCCGCGAGCGGTCACGCCGCGTCCAGGCCGCGGGTGATTTCGGCGATCAGGTCGTCCGGGTGTTCCAGCCCGACCGACAGGCGCATCGTGCCGTCGGTGATGCCGCTGGCCTCCCGGCGCTCGCGGGGAATGTTGTAGTGGGTGGTGGTGGCCGGGTGGCAGATCAGGGTTTCCGAGCCGCCCAGGCTGACGGCGAGCTTGAGGAGGCGCATCTGATCGAGAAAGCGGAACGCCTCGGCCTCGCCGCCGTGCAGGGTGAAGGAGAAGGTCGAGCCGGCGCCGCCGCACTGGCGGTCGTAGACGGCCCGGGCCGGGGAGCCCTCCGGCAGAAAGCCCAGGTAGGTCACCTTCGCAACCTTGGGATGGTCGCGCAGGAATGTGGCGACGACGCGGGCGTTGGCGCAGGCGCGCTCGGTGCGAACCGCCAGGCTCTCGATCGAACGCAACATCAGCCAGGCGGTGAAGGGCTCCATGTGGTTACCCAGGATCATCCGCAAGGCTTTCAGCCGTCCGACCAACTCGGCCGAGCCGCTGACCGAGCCGGCCAGCAGATCGCTGTGACCGCCACAGTATTTGGTCAGGGAGGTCACCGTCAGGTCCGCCCCCTGCTCCAGCGGGTTCTGCAGCAGCGGCCCCAGAAAGGTGTTGTCCACCGACACCAGAGGCCGGCGTCCCTGGCGCGCGCCGATCTCCTCGGCGATCCGGCGGACGAGGCCGATGTCGACGATGGCGGCGGTGGGATTGGCCGGGCTCTCCAGCATGAACAGGGCCAACGGCCCTCGCGCCATCGCCGCTTCGGCCGCGGCGCGGATCGCCGCCTCGTCACAGGCGTCGATCACGCCTTCGACATGGACGCCGAAATTGGCGGCCATCACCGTGTTGAGCAGATTGTCGGCGCCCGAATAAATCGGTCGGCTGTAGACGAGGCTATCGCCCGGGCGCAGCAGGGCCAGGGCCAGGGTCGAGATGGCGGCCATGCCGCTGTTGAATCCGGCGCAATCCTCGGCCCGATCGAGGGCGGCCATCCGGGTCTCGACCATGTCCAGGTTCGGATGGCCAAGCCGCGAGTAGATGTAGCCGTCAGGAATGTCGCCGCCGTGCTCGCCTTCGGTGGCGCCGTCAAAGAACGCCCGGTGGAAATCCTTGGCCGCCTGAGCGCTGGGATAGACGAAGGTGGAGGTGAGCACGATCGGCGGCTTGGCCGCACCCCAGGCCTGGGCCGGATCATAGCCGTGGCCAACCGCCAGGGTGTCCGGATGCAGCCGGCCGCCGCCCGCCTCAGCCGACACGGCGCAACCCCTTGGCGGCGGCACCAACGCCCTGGCCGTCGAGATAGTCCCTGGCCGCGGCGCAATACCAGTCGACGAAACGGATTGCCAGCGCCTCCGCCTCCGGGGAATAGGGTCCGGGACGGTAGCCGGGGGAATTGACCCCCGCCTGGTTGTTTTCAACCAGATCGCGGTCCTGCAGATTGGTCCGGGTCCACAGGTCGGTCAGACGGTCGAGGTCATAGTCGACGCCTTCGACCGCGTCCTTGTGCACCAGCCACTTTGCGGTGACGATCGTTTCAGACGGCCCCACCGGCATGGCCTGGAACATCAGCACCTGATCGGCGGTGGCGTGGGCGAAGCCGTGCGGCTCGACCGCCCACCGCAGGGAGCCGATGTCGCCGCCTTCCAGATCGCACATCAGTTTCCTGACCGCGAAGTCCCCGTCCATCGTCATCGACTTGAAACCGTCATTGAGGATGAAACGCATCGCCTGCCACCAGTCGCCTTCGACGGGTCCGACGGTCAGGCCGGCGCGGGCGATACGGACGGCGAAATTTTCCTGACGGTGATCGTCGCCGTAGTCGAAGTGCGCCGAGGCGCCGACCGGGAAGCTCTGGGACAGCTCCGGATGGGAGCCGGGGCAGTGGTAGCATTCTCGGGCGTTCTCCATCACCAGCTTCCAGTTGCCCCGCTCCACCAAGGTGCTCTCGAAAGCAAGCTTGGAATCGTTGAGGTTATGCGGCGCCAGCATCGGCTCGAAGGCCTGTTTGAAGGCGGCGATATCCGGCGGTTCGTCAGCCAGGCAGACGTATAGGACCCCGCCGACGCTCTCCACATGCACCGGGACAAGGCCGTGGTCGAGACGGTCGAAGCTTTCCGGCATCCGGGCGGCGTGGGCCAGTTCGCCGCTCATCTCATAGGCCCAGCGATGGTAGGGGCAGATCAGGCGGGCGGAAACGCCCTTGCCAGGCTTGCAGATCTGCGCGCCGCGATGGCGGCAGGCGTTGTGGAAGGCGTTCAGGCGGCCGTTGCGGTCGCGGGTGACCAGGACAGGCCAGGGTCCGATGGTGGTCGCCATCCACGATCCGGCGCGGGGCACCTCGACCTCGAAGCCGACCATCAGCCAGGCGCGGCCGAAAATCGCTTCCATGTCGAAATCGAAGGCGTCCTGCCCGTTGTACAGGCCCTGTGGCAGGCTGTGGCCGGGTTTGCGCGCGTCGAGGAGGCGAGCGATAGCGTTGAGATCGACCATTCTAAGCCCTCTACTGCGTCGCAAGATCGCATGAGGCTGGTCGGCCTCGATAATCGCATTTCCTCATGGCCCTATACCGTTTAACCCTGGAATTTTCGGCGACGAAGTGACGCCGCGCGGCCGTCGCGGACCCCGGCCAGGCTGAAGGAGCTAGGGATTGACGTGGTGATCAACCGACCCTGGCTGCCGCTCAACGCCCTGCGGGCGTTCGACGCCGTCGGCCAACATCTGAGCTTCACCGCCGGCGCCCAGGCCCTGCACGTGTCGCAGAGCGCCCTGAGCCGGCATGTGATCAGCCTGGAGGAGCTTCTGGGGAAGAAGCTGCTGGAACGTCGGCCCCAGCAACTGGTTCTGACCGAGGCCGGGGCCATGCTGCTTCCAGTGGTGCGAAAGTGCTTCGACCGGCTGGAGCAGGCGCTCAACACCATTCGTGACGGGGAACCGTCGGGGCGGACCTTGAGGGTGCACATGCCGCCGTCACTGTTCAACCACCTCGCCCTGCCGCTGCTGCGCGACTTCCGCAAGGAGTTCCCCGACATCCTGATCGACGTCTCCAGCGCCCACGTCACCGGCCTGCCGCCAACAGAGTTGGACATCGCGGTGGTGTATGACCGGCCCAATGTCGACGACACCATCACCGACCTGCTGTGGATGGTGCGGGTGACCCCTGTGTGCGCGCCGGAGATCGCCGAGGCGGCCGCCGGCCTGACCCTGGCGGCGTTCATCGCCGCCAACGAACTGCTTCACGTCAAGCTAGACGGCCAACCTCGCGGCCTGCTTTGGACCAACTTCCTTCGCCAGTGTGGCGTGGCCGACGGTGGCGAGAAAGGCCTGGCCTTCGACACCGCGCTCTCGGCTGTCCAGTATGCCATGGCTGGTGGCGGGGTGGCCCTTGCCGACGTCGACATGTTCGCCGACGAACTGCGCGATGGGCGTCTGGCCGCCCCGTTCCAGCAGGTGTTCGAGGAAGGCTACGGCTACTATCTCAAGATCCATGCTGAGGACTTGGCCGACCCGGTGGTGTCGATTTTCCGGTCCTGGCTGATCGGCCGGTTCCAGGGAATGGCGCGCGCGGCGGGGTAGAACGACCTCATTCCGCCGGCGCGAACCGCAATTCCAGGCCCGTCGCGTGGGCGCGCTGAAAGCCTTTCCACACCGTGGAGACGGGCGGCCCCGGGCTGACGGCGGCATAGGGTCCGCCCGGACCGGCGGGCCAGACGCCGAGGTCGGAGTCAGGCTGAGGGACGTCGAGGTAGGATCCGGCGACCCTGTCGCCCTTGGCGACCCGGCCGAGGAAGGCGGTGATCACGTGCAGCTCGACGCCGATCACCCGGTCCTTGCGCCAGACCGGATCCTCAAACCAATCCTGGTCCCACAGGCGATGGCGCATGGTTTCCGGCGCCGGATTCATGCCGATCGAGTGGCCACCTTCCCGGAACGTCAGCAGCCAGCGCGGCGCGCGGGTTTCCTCGGTCCACAGGGTCTTCACCCCCGGATCGTAGCCCACCACCTTGTCCTGGCCGCCGACGATGAACAGGGTCGGGACGGTGATGGCGGAAAGACCGCCAGGCGCCCACACCGAGCGGCCGGCGAACAGGCCGGCGGGGGAAATGACGACCACAGCCACGACCCCGGCCGCCCTTAGTTCGCCCGCTCTTGCGGCGCCGGCCGTGAACGGCGCCAGGGCTCCTCTGGTCAGCGGGCCGAGAACCGGCGACAGGGGCGCGCCTGCGGCCGTAAGCACGCCATAGCCCCCCATTGAATAGCCGATCAGCACGGTGCGATCCGCGTCGGCCGACATGAGGACGCCCTTGCGGGCGCGGGCCATGGCCTGCGCCTTGGCGGTGACGAAGGCGATGTCGACCGGCCGGCGGGCCAGAGGACCGGCGAAACCGGAAATGTCGCCGTACGCGGGGTCACGGAAGTGCGGCGCGACGACGACATAGCCCTTCGAGGCGAGGTTCTCGGCCAGCCAGGTCATGGCCGCTGGGGTCCCACCGTAACCGTGGGCCAGGATCGCCAGCGGAAACGACCCCGCCGCCGCCCTGGCCCCGCGCCGCGCCAGGCCGGTCGCCGTGAAGGCGACGTCCTTGCCATCCTCGCCCGACAGGGCGCCGGCGTAGGTGACGCGGCGGCCGGAGGTGGGCGCTCGCGCCGGGAACCAGACGTCGGTCGGCAGGCGGCGATCGGCACGCGGCAGGGCGCCCGCGGCGTCGGGCCGCGCTAAAGGGTCAGGCTGGGCTGGATTGACCAGATCGAGGCTGTCGAATCCGACGCCGAAGGGTCCTAGCGCGGCCAGTTGCGGCGCATCCACCGACGGCGCGCTGGGCGGCCCCGCGTCGGCGGGCGCCGAGAGCAGCGTCATCGCCATCGCGGCGACGATCGATGGCCAGGCGAACCTCATCCGTCCCTCCAAGACAAACGCCGGCCGGGCTCTCCCCGCCGGCGCCGTTCCCCGGGAAGCCAAGACCCTAGAATTTCACCTTTACGCGGGCGCCGACCGTGCGCGGCCTGGCGTAGGTCTGCCGGTCGCCGGGCTGATCGGTTCCGATATAGCCGATCTCCTTGGCGATGTTGGTCACCTTGACGCCGTCGGCGAGGTTGTTTCCGAAAATGCCCAACTCATAGCGGCCGATATCGTAGGTCAGCGACGCGCTCAGGTCGTTGGAAGCCGGAATCACCGCGAAATTCTGGTTCTTGCCGTTGGTGACCCGATGTCCGGCGGTGTCGAGGGTGTAGGCGCTCAGGTTCTGGACCAGCTGGCCGGCGGTCGTGCAGTTCGCCGGCAGCACGGTTCCGTTGGCCTGCTTGACGCAGATGGTCGTCGCCAGCGGATTGAAGGTGGTGTCCTCGTCGCCGCGGTATTGGTAGCTGACCTGCAGATGCGCCACGCCTTCGCCGATCGGACGGTCGAAGAAGCCGGTCAGGCCAATGACCCAGCGCGGCGAATAGGGGGCCTTGTCGCCATCGAAGGCGCCGACCGTCGGGATATTCCCCTTGGCGCGGGAATCGTTATAGGCGCCGTTGGCGCTGATGGTGACCTCGCGTGACACCCTCCAGGTGGTGTTCAGTTCAACACCCTTGCTCTGGATCTTGCCGGCGTTGTTGGTGAAGAAATAGGAGCAGTTGAGCAACAGGCGTGTCTGGACATTGGACCAGTCGACCCAATAGGCGTCGGCGTCGACAATCAGTTTGCCGCCCGCGAACTTGCCCTTCTCGCCAACCGAATAGCTCCACAGGGAGTCGGGGCCATAGGTTTCCGGCGCCGAGGCGAAACCGTAACCGGCAAGGTTCTGGGCGCAGGTCTGACCGGCCGCCTTGTAGCTCAAGGGAATAGGCTGGTTGGCGCCGCCGTAACGGAAGCCCTTGGCCACTTCGGCGTAGACCATCAGGTCATCGTTGACATGGTAGGCGGCGTTGAAGCGCGGGTTGAAACCATGGGA
Organism: uncultured Caulobacteraceae bacterium; assembly: GCA_903870555.1. Taxonomy (GTDB): domain Bacteria; phylum Pseudomonadota; class Alphaproteobacteria; order Caulobacterales; family Caulobacteraceae; genus Acaudatibacter; species Acaudatibacter boreus. The sequence goes on along the minus strand of CAIQDO010000272.1, from coordinate 11,612 downwards.
CGACAGCGACGTGGTCTCGGTGATCGGCACGTGATTGGCCAGGATCGATCCCGATCCCGCCAGAACGCCATAGGTTCCGCCCTGGTAGAGATAGTAGTTCTCATGGAAATCGAAGTAGCGAACGCCGGCGGTCAGATCGAGCTTGCGCGTCACATGCCAAGTGTCGTCGGTGAACACGGCGAACTGGTGTTCGCTCTCATTCTGCAAGCCCGAGAAGATATCGTTTGGGTTGAAGGCGCCATCCACCGTCTTGGAATTGTATAGACCCGACGGCGTGTTGAATGGGCCGTAGTAGTAGTTTTCATAGGACTGCGTGTCGAAACCGGCGACCGGGATATCCTGGTAGAGATTGCGGCGCTGCTGTTCGTAGAAGACACCGGCCGTCCATTTGAACGGGCCGTCGTTTTTCGATACAAGGCGCGCCTCCTGCATGAAGTCATGCACCTTCTGAGTGATGTCATAGTGCTCGGCCGGGATCGCATTGGTGTGCGCCTGGCTGTAGTTGGTCGGGGGGCCGCCGTAACCGGTGCTGGGGTTGCCGAGGGTCGGGTAGGACGGCAGGCCGTACTCGTAGAAATAGGCGATCGACGGTTCGGTGCTGGCCTGAAAGCCGATCCGCCGCCACGTGTAGGACGAGCTCGACACAAAATCGGCAAAGCCGAGATCGTAGTCGAGGTTGACGTTGTAGAGATGGAAGTCGTCGCGTGTGCCTTCGGGCCCATTGGTGGTGACGGTATAGGCCGGCAGGCCGGAGAATCCCGAGTCGAGGCCGTAGGCGCGGCTCTTCTCGTAGGTGTAGCTGAAATCGACGGTCAACTTCGCGTTGGGGGTGTAGCGCAGGGCGACGCGGGCCTGTGTGGTCCGGTCGACGTTGACGCCGGTCTTGTTGCGTACGCCGATGTCGTTGATGAAGCCGGAGTCCTCGCCCTGATAGACGGTGGCGCGGAGGGCCAGCTGATCCCTGATCAACGGCACGTTGATCATGCCGCGATAGCTGTAGTTGCCCGAGCCGTGTTCCGTGCCGGAGCCGCTGGCCTCCATGGCGCCGAACATCGAGCCCGTGTTCGGCTTGGCGGTGATGAAGCGCACCGTACCCGCCATCGAGCCGGCGCCGTACAGCGTCCCTTGGGGACCGGACAGCACCTCCACTCGCTCCAGATCGTAGACCTTGAGGTCCGGGGTCTGACCTTGGAGCGAGATCGGCGTGTCGTCGAGATAGACCGCCACCAGCGACCGGTCGGAGGTGTCCGAGGTGCGGTAGGGCATGGCCATCAGGCCACGCATCTGGAAGGTGTTGAAGCCCGGGGCGCCCTGGGTGATCGTCAGGGCCGGGGCATATTTCATCAGGTCGATGATGCTGACCTGGCCGGACCGGCTCAGCTGGTCGGCGCTGACCGCCGAGATGGCCATCGCGACATGTTGCAGACTCTCGGCGCCGGAACGGTTGGCGGTGACCACCACCTCGCTGATCTCTTCGGACGCCTTGGCGGCGGGCTGGGCGGATTCGGCGGCCAAGGCGGCCCCGTTCAACAGGGCGGCCGCGGCCGATCCGGCCATCAGGCCGACGGCCAGCCGAGACGACCGAGCGCTCCGGCGCGAGGCGCCCGATGAGATGAATTGCATGTGTTCGTCGTCCCCACGGTGGTGCTTCTTGTTTCGCGCCGGCGCCCCTGACCGCGGTCCAGGCGCAATTGCGAATGCGATGCTTTCTTGAAGGCGCCGTCCAACAAAACCGAATTATCGAATGCGGCTATCCAGAAAAGGCATTTCCAGGCGCTCGCCCCCGACCGCCCGGCCAGACCGACGCGCTATGGCGGCGCGGTGTTCCACAATGGCAACAATTTCGCTGCTGAAACAGGCAGACCGCCAGGGTCGCCGACCGGCGGTGGCGCGAATCGCTTACGGCAAGGGCCGGCCCTTCCCCGGGCGGCTCGCAAATCAGGCTCAGGCCGGGCAGGGCGTCGTCGGCGCGGCCCGACGCTGGAGCCGTCCTCGAGAGCCCGACGCCTTTGGACGAAAAAGATCCAAAGGCTGAGTCCGGCTCAATCTTTTTGGATTCAGAGCACGATGATTTCTGACGGTTCGGTCAAAGATCATCGTGCTTTAGGCAAACCGTCGCGGAATCCGCGTGTGATGGTCCACGGTCGCCACCTCCTCGCCATTGAAACGCGCGGACAGGATCTCTCCGACAACGAACGTTTCCGCATCGGCGCTGACCGACACCGTCACGCGAATCGCTACGGTCCCGGCGGCGTATTCCCAGGCGGACGCCTGCTCGGCAAGCCAGCGGCAACTCAGCGGGTCGCCGCTGGTCATGGAAAGGTGGATGTCGGGGCCCGAACCGGACACGTTCACGCCAGTATCGACGATTACCCGACTGGCTGGCGGCCAGGTCTCGGCGACGCGGACGTGGCACTCGTCCTCGGCGATCTCAATGACGGGCCAGCCGATCGGGTCGTCGGTCGAAGGCGCCGCCCCTCCGATGGGCATCGGCGCCTCGACCGGCGGCGGCGCGCGTAAGGGCAGCGTCAGAGAGGCGGCGGCCAGATCGAGGGTCAGGGCCGCGATCTCCGGCGCCGGCCAGACCAACGGCCACAGGCTCCCCGATAGGGCGAGGCGGATGCGCCGCCCGGCCGCGAAGCGGTGGGCGGCGAAGGCCAGAGGCAGGTCGATGTCATAGGTCTCGCCCGGGATCAGCGCCTCGGGGCGGTGATGGCCGAAGCGGTGAGTGAGGTTCAGCAGACCCCAGGCGACCAGCCAGGAGCGGCCGTTTTCGTCCACCTCGCACAGGCGGGCCGCGATATGCGCGACGGGGCGGTCGGCGGCGAGCCTGAGCCTCACCTTGGCGACACCCAGAATTTCCAGCGGCTGGTCGAGCGGCGGCGTATCGAACATCGCCGAACGGGCGTCATCCGGCGACTGCTCGCGCGGCAGTTCGGACGGGGCGAAGGGAACCCATTCGACCTTGCCCAGACCAACGACGTCCCGCCCGCCGATTTGCAGCGATTCCCGCGTCGCCGGCGCCTCGTCCAGTCGACCCTGGCCGAGAAACAGCCGGCGGTCCCGCACCGCCCGCGACGGCCAGGCGGACTCGGCGGTCCACCGACCGGGAATAGGACCCGGCGCGACCTCGGCGGCGGTGGCGTCGGGCATGAAGACCCGCAGCATCGGCTCGTCCATCACGCCTGTCGCCTCGCCAAGCAGCCACTGGCGCCACCAGCGCAGCTCCTCCCAGGCCCAGTCGAGTCCGGGGCCAGGCGACGCTGGCGCGGGATAGCCATGTCGCCAAGGTCCGATCAGGCCCTTGCGTGGAACCGTCAGGCCGGCCAACAGTCGCGGGATGGCGTCATTATAGGGATCGACCAGGCCGCCAACCGCATAGACCGGGCAGCGGATCGCCGCCGGGTCGAAGCCAACCGAGCCCTGTCGCCAGTAGTCGTCCTCGGCCGGATGCGACATCCAGCGCGCGGCTATGGCGGGATGGGCGTCCAGCCGCCGACGCCACTCGCCCATCCACGCCGGGCCGAAGGTCGAGGGATCGGGCGGCCCGGCCATCACCGCCTTCATGCTGGTCGCCCATTTCAGCCCGGTCAGGGCGAATGCGCCGCCGACATAGTGGGCGTCGTCGGTATAGCGCCGGTCCGCAGCGCACATTGGCAGGATCGCCTTCAGCGCGGGCGGCCCCAGTGCCGCGGCCTGCAGCGTGGCGAAGCCGCCCCACGAGACGCCCCGCATGCCCAACGAACCGTTGCACCAGGACTGAGCCGCCAGCCAGGCGATGGCCTCGGCCGCGTCGCGCTGTTCCAGGGGAAGGTATTCGTCGGCCAGAAGGCCGGACGAGTCTCCCGACCCGCGACTGTCGAGGCGGGCGTAGGCCACCCCGCGCTCGGCCAGAATCCGCCCCCAGTAGAGGCCATAGGCGCGGTAGCGGTCGCGCTTTCGGTAGGGGATGGCCTCCAGCACCACCGGCGCCGGACGGACATCCGCCCCGGCGGGCAGCCAGATCTGCGCGGCAAGTCTCTCCCCATCCGACGTGGGGATGAACAGGCTTTCGATGATCGTCACCTCGCCTCGGTCGGGCAAGCGCCAAGTGGCCGTCATGACGCGCGATCGAAGGCAAGAACCGCCCGGAGCAGGACCTCCGCGCCGAGTCGGGCCTGGTCCGGAGTGATCGACTCGGCCTCGTTGTGGCTGATCCCCCCCAGACAGGGGATGAAGATCATCGCGGTGGGGGTCACGCGGGACAGGTAAACGGAGTCATGGCCGGCCCCGGAGACGATGTCCTGGGCGGCGCATCCCAGATCGGCAACGGCCCGGCGCACCGCCCCCACACAGGCCGGAGCGAACACGACCGGCGGCGAGGCCCATACTGGCGTCAATGTGATGGCCAGCCCGAGCGTCTCGGCGATATCCGCCGCCTCGGCGCGCAGGCTGCGCTCCATATGGTCGAGGCCGTCGTCGCGCGGATGGCGCAGGTCGATGCTCAGGCGGACAACCTCGGGCATGGTGTTGCGCGAGCCTGGAAAGGCCTCGAACTGGCCGATGGTCGACAGCGAAACATCCGGCTCCGACCGGCCGATCCGGTCGACCGCCGCCGCCAATCGCGCGGCCCCCTGCAGAGGGTCACGGCGCCGGGCCATCGGCGTGGTTCCCGCGTGGCAGGCCTGGCCCTCGACCACCGCGTCGAACCAGCGGATCCCCTGAACGCCGGTGACAATGCCGATGTCGCGGCCGGCAGCCTCCAGAACCGGGCCCTGCTCGATGTGCAATTCGAAATGGGCCGCCAGGGTGCGGCCGCCCACCAGCGCATCGCCGCGAAAGCCGATCGCCTCCAGGGCTTCGCCGAACGCAACGCCGTCGCGGTCGGTCCGAGACTGGGCGTAACCAAGGTCGAAGGCGCCGCCGAACACGCCGGAGGCCAGCATCGCCGGGGCGAAACGGGCGCCCTCCTCGTTGGTCCAGTCGACGATCTCGATGGGATGGCGGGTGACGAGACCGGCGTCGTTGAGGGTTCGGACCACTTCCAGCCCGGCCAATACGCCGAGAATTCCGTCGAAGCGGCCTCCGGTCGGCTGGGTGTCGAGATGGCTGCCGATGGCGATCGGCGAAAGGTCTGGATCCAGGCCGGCGCGCCGCGCGAAGATGTCGCCCAAGGCGTCGATGACCACGGTCAGGCCCGCGGCCTCGCAGGCGGCGACGAACCAGCGGCGGACCGCGGCGTCCTCTTGCGACAGGGCGAGCCGGCGGAGGCCACCCTTGGCCGTCGCGCCGAAAGCGGCCGTCTCCATCAGAGTCGACCAGAGGCGCGCGCCGTCGACGTTCGAGGTGTCACGCGTCATGGCTCGCCTCCGCAGCGGCCCTCTCGACATGCACCCTGCCCGCCTCCCCGGCTTTCAGCAACGGGGCGACGTCGCCGGAAAGGTTGAGCCAGCGTCCCCATTGGTCCGGCGTCAGGATCACCGGCTGGCGGGTATGGTAGGGGGCGCAGTCGACGCCGGCCACGCAGGTCAGGATGGTGAAGCTCTCGACCACGCCATCGGCGGTGTGGGCGCGGTCCCAAAGGCCGGCGAAACAGAAGATCTCGGCGCCGGACTGGGTGAAGCTCCACATCGTCTTGGCGCCCTTCTCCCCGGTCCATTCGAAGTAATGAGTGGCCGGAACCAGGCAGCGTCGGCGGCGGAAGGGTTCGCGGAACGCGGCCGTGGTCGCCACGGTCTCGGATCGGGCGTTGGTGCACATCGCCTTCCAGGCCTTGACGGCGCCCTTGTGGAAGAACGGGATCAGCCACCAGCGCGCCTCGACCAGTTCGACCCCGGCCCCGGGCGCGGCGGGATCGAGCGGCCGGACGATCGGGGCGGTGTTGGTGGGGCGGATGTGGTCGCGCGGCGGCAGGTTTGGGATGGCCCCATCCGCGAACACCAGCGGAATGCGGACCTCGCTGAAGGCGTCCGCCAGCTTCGAGACAGGCGCGAGATAGCCATATCGGTTGCACATGGGCGAGGATCGTAGCGCGGCGACGGGCGTACGCCGAAACTATTTTGAACCGCCAAGCAGCCAAGGAGCCAAGAGGCCTCGCCTTCGTCGCCAGGGCTCAAGCCGTGTCAGGAATTTCTTGCGCGCAGTGCGCGCGACAGACTCGCTGCGAAACGCCTTCGGCGACCGGTCGCGAGGCTCCTCTTGGCTACTTGGCTGCTTGGCAGTGAAAAAACGAAAGGGCCGGCGACGCTCCGCGCGTCGCCGGCCCAGGCGTTGTTACGCGATTGTCGGTAGGCCTACGACAGGAAGGTCTTGCCGCCGACGCCGATCGGGGCCCGCGGGTCGGTGTGCGTAGAGTCGATGGCTGCCACGGCCTTGGCGTCCATCACCTTCTTGAAGGCGACCTTGAACTTGGCCATGTCGTCGGCCGAGCCGACGGTGATGCGTACCGCCTGGGGCCAAACCGGCCAGATGCGGCCGATATAGACCTTCTCGGCGCGCATCGCTTCGACCACGCCGTGGCCGTCGCGGCCGGTGTCGATCATGAAGCAGTTGCTGTGCGACTCGCCGATCAACTTGTAGCCGTTGGACTTGAGCCAGGAGAGGGTGTCGACGCGGATGTCGCCGATGATCTTCTTCCGGCTGGGCACCAGGTCCGGATCGGTGATCGAGGCCTGCGCCGCCGCCAGGGCGGTGATCGGCATCGCGTTCTGACCGAACTCGTTGAGCTTGGCGAGCAGATCGGGCCGTCCGAGGGCCAGGCCGCAGCGGATGCCGGCCATTCCATAGACCTTGGAGAAGGTGCGCAGCACGATCAGTTCCTTACCGGCGGCGACGAGGTCCAGAACGTCCTGTTCGTCCGACAGGTGGATGTAGGCTTCGTCGACCAGCAGGATCGAACCGGCCGGCTTGTTCTCCAGCGCCCAGATGATGTCCGCGCGCGGGGTGATGGTGCCGGTGGGGTTGTTCGGGTTGCAGATGTAGAGCACGCCGGCCGACGGATCGGCGGCGACCATCGCCTTGACGTCATGGCCGCAGGCCGCCGTCAGGGGAACCTTCTTGATCGGGGCGCCGGCGTATTTGGCGGCCAGCATGGCCGATTCATAGGACGGATCAGCGGTGACCAGGCTCTTGGTTGGCGAGGTGTAGGCCAGAACGGTGTAGTGAAGCGGCTCGCCCGAGCCGGCGTAGACCGCGACGTTCTCGGGCTTCAGGCCATGCTGGGCGGCGTAGGTCTTGATGAACTGGCCCTGCACATCATTGCGGTCGTAGCGACCGCCCTGGGACGCAATGTTGGCGATCGCCTCGCAGGCCGCCTTCGACGGACCGAGGGGATTTTCGTTGGCGTTGATCAGAACAGCGTCCACCGGTGGGACGCCCATGCCACCGGCCATGCGGGCCTGCGCCAGGCCCGCCTCGGTGAGGATCGGAACGGCGGTCGCGAGGGCCGCGCCCCAAAGGAAGGTGCGACGGCCGGCATCGGGAAGGCCGTTTTCGGAATCACTCACGAAATCTCTCCTCATAGTGTGGCGGCGGCCCGATCGACCCCGTGCGCTCGCCTTCGAGCCCGCCTGAACTATGAAGCCGATCGCCGGCTTGGCAACTGGAATATGAGCATCGCAGTATTCGGCGGCCCAAATGCCTAAGCGGCGCGCAGCCATGATCGCCGGACGATCACGGCTACGTTCGCCGCGCGCCCGATCAGTCCTTGGCGCGTTCCAGGAATGAGCCGTCCTCGGTCATCACGACGATGCGGGTGCCGACGGTGACATAGGTGGGAACCATCGAACGGACACCATTGGACAGCATGGCCGGCTTGTAGGAGCCTGACGCCGTCTGCCCCTTGGTCACCGGCTCGGTTTCGACCACTTCCAGGGTGACGCGGGCGGGCAGGTCGAGGGACAGGGCCACATCCTCGTGGGTCAGCAAGGTGACGGTCATGCCGTCCTGCAGATAGACCGCGCTGTCGCCGACCACATCCTCGGTGACCACGATCTGGTCGTAGTTGTCCGGGTTCATGAAGTGGTAGCCCTCGGCGTCCTTGTAGAGGAAATTGAAAGAGCGCTCGTCGACAAAGGCCTTCTCCACCGTCTCGGTGGTGCGCCAGCGTTCGGACACCTTCACCCCGTCGACGATGCGCCGCATGTCCAGCTGGGTGACGGGCGTGCCCTTGCCCGGATGGATGTTTTCGAGTTTCAGGATGACATAGAGTTTGCCGTCGACATCGACGACATTGCCTTTTCTGAGCGAGCTAGCCGCGACTTTGACCATTGGAGTCCCTTTGAAGATCGGGGTTCCCTATTCGATCGGCGGCGCGTCAGCAATCCCGATAGGGGTGGGTCTCGCCTGCCGGATCCTCGATCGACAGCCCGCCATGACGGCAAGGGGTCACATGGTTCGGTCCGATCGGGACCTTGCCGTGGCCGCCCGGGATGTCCAGCACATAGATTGGTTGGCACAGACCTGACAGGTCGCCGCGGAGCGAGCGCATGAGCGCCTGACCCTGCGCGATCGACGTCCGGAAATGGCTGGTCCCCGGGGCCAGGTCGCCCTGGTGCAGGTAATAGGGCTTGATCCGCGTCTCCACCATGGCTCGCATCAGGGTCCCGAGGGTGTCGGGGTCGTCATTGACCCCGGCCAGCAACACGGTCTGGCCGAGCATGGGCAGGCCGGCGTCGACCAGCCGGGCGCAGGCGGCGCGGGCGGCGGGCGTCAGCTCGCGGGGATGGTTGGCATGCAGGGCGACATAGACCGCCTTGCCCTGGCAACGCAGGGCGGCGACGAGCTCCGACGTGATGGCCCCGGGATCGACAACGGGCACGCGGGTGTGCAGGCGCACCACCTTGACGTGACCGATCGTCGAAAGCGCGTCCATAACCGCCCGCAGCCGCCGGGGCGACAGGATCAGGGGATCGCCGCCGCTGAGGATCACCTCCCAGATCGCCGGATCGTCGGCGATATAGGCCAGGGCGGCGTCCAGCTCGGCCGCCGTCAAGGTTCCCGCCCCCGCCGGCCCGACCACCTCGCGGCGGAAACAGAACCGGCAGTAGACGGCGCAGGCGTGAGTGAGCTTGAGCAACACCCTGTCGGGATAGCGATGGACCAGCCCCATCACCGGCGTGTGGACGCCGTCGCCAATCGGATCGGCCAACTCGCCGGGCGCGGCGTCGAGCTCTTCGGGCCGGGGAACGAACTGCCGGGCGATGGGGTCGGTGGGGTCGGCGATGTCGATCAACTCGGCCATCGGCGGCGTCACCGCCACGGCGTAGCGCGCCGCGACCCGTTCGAGGTCGGCAAGGTGGTCGGGCGCGATCAGGCCCGCGCCCGCCAAGGCGTCAGGGGAGCGGAGGGTCTTGAAGCAGGTCAATCGGGCGATCCTGAGGGCGTCGTCCTATGGGGCGCCGGATCGCCGCGAGCAAGCCGCCGCCCGATCAGGTCTCCGCCACTGGCGTCCACAGCACCTGGTCGATGCGGGTCGCCCCCGTGGCGAGCATGGCCAGACGGTCGAAGCCGAGGGCGGCGCCGCAGGCGGGAGGCATCAGGGCCAGGGCGGCGAGGAAATCCTCGTCGATGGGATAGCGTTCGCCATAGACCCGAGCCTTCTCGTCCATCTCCAGTCCGAAACGGCGACGCTGCTCGTCGACGTCGGTGAGTTCGCCGAAACAGTTGGCCAGTTCGACGCCGCAGGCGAACAGCTCGAACCGCTCGGCAACGCGGGGATCGGCCGCCTTGGGCCGGGCCAGGGCGGCCTGGGAGATCGGGTATTCGCACAGGATGGTGGCGCGGTCGAAGCCGAGCTGGGGCTCAACCCGCTCGACAAGAATGCGGCTGAACAGGTCGGCCCAGGTGTCGTCGGCGGCGACGCGGATGCCGCCGTCCGCAGCGGCGGCGGCCAGGGCATTGCGGTCGGTGTCGCCGTTCGCCTGGACCGTGGCCAGCAGATCGACACCCGCGAAGCGGTCGAAGGCCTCGGCGACGGTGAGGCGCTCGGGATCGACTAAGGGGTCTATGGCATGGCCGCGCCACGTCAGGGCGCTGGCCCCTGCGACCTCGGCCGACAGCGCCATCAGGGCGGCGCAGTCGTCCATCAGCTGCTCATAGGGCGCCCCGGCGTAGTACCATTCCAGGAGGGTGAATTCCGGGCTGTGCAGCGGGCCGCGCTCGCGGTTGCGCCACACCCGGGCGAAGTCGAAGATCCGCGTCTCGCCCGCCGCCAGCAGGCTCTTGCAGGCGAACTCGGGGGAGGTGCGCAGGTAGAGCGGCGAGGCGCGGCCGTCGATCGTCAGGGCCTGGGTGGCGAAGGCGTGCAGGTGGGCCTCGTTGCCGGGCGACACCTGCAGGGCGGCGGTCTCGACCTCGACGAAGTCGCGGGCGGCGAACCAGGCGCGTGTGGCGGCAGTGATACGGTTGCGCGCCAGCAGGAACGGCCGCCGATCCTCATGGCGGTCGGGCCCCCACCAGGTCACGCCGAGGCGCCCAGGACCACCGGCTTGCCATGGGGCGTGTGGCGAAAGGCCTCGGCCCATTCGTCCTTGCGCCGGGCCAGGGCCTCGGGCGCGGCCAGGTCGCGCTCGGCGACGAGATCCTCCAGCGCCGCCAGCCAGTGCTCGTAGTAGAGCGCGCCATCGACCGGTTCGCCCCGCGCCTCGGCGGCCTTGATCCGGGCGCTGAGCGCGGCGGCCCAATCGGTCCAGGTGAAGGCGCCAGCGGCGTGGAGCTGGACGACCAGGGCGAAGGCCCCGGCCTGCCAAGGCTCGTCGAACACCGGCGGGTCGAGCGGCGCTGCGGCGTCAGGCGCGGTCAAGATAGCTCTCCCACAGGTCGAGATAGACCGCCGAGCGGCTGTCGCCGTCCGGCCCCCACAGCGCCTTGGCCTCAAAGCGCACCTGGTAGAGCGGCTGGGGCTGTTCCCCGCGGCCGTGGGCGTTGGCGTCGGGGAAGACGTGTGTCCCATGATCGCGGGTGATCACCCCGACATGGCCGCGGGCGTAGCGCGGCAGGCGGGTGTGGCCGATGGGATTGATATTGCGCGCGCGGACGTGGTCGCCGACGGCGTAAGCTGGCAGCCGTTCCGCCGGACGGGCAGAGGGACCGCCCTTGGCAAGGGACTCGGCGACGCGGTCAAAGGTAAGTGGCGGGGCGGCGGGTGCGACGCCCGGATCGCGCCGGCCGCCGGCCAGCTCGTCGGCCGTGATCAGGCCTGTGTCCGTCATCAGCGCCTCCAGCGCCGTAATCCATTTCTCATAGTAGCTCATGCGCAAATAGTCCGGTCCGGGGATGGTCTCCCGGGCATGACGCGACGTGTCGATCGTCCAGCGGCCCCAGGCGCCGGCGGCCAGGGTCAGGGCCAGGGCGCGAGCCTCCCACGGTTCGTGGAACAACGGTTCGTCCGGGTTCGGCGCGATCGGCCCAAGTCCGTGCATGCCGCCCATGTCGTGGACGCCGTTCACGAGGGAGACTCCACGGGCGATTTGGCCAGGGCCACGCCGATCATTGAGTCGCGGCTGACGACGTCCGCCAGGGCCTCCTCGCTCCAGCCTTCTGTCCCGGCCGGGCGCTCGGGGATGACCATGTAACGGATCTCGGCGGTGGAATCCCACACCCGCACCTCGGTCGCCTCGGGCAGGGTCAGGCCG
>CAIQDO010000271.1 GCA_903870555.1 uncultured Caulobacteraceae bacterium | reverse complement strand
CGCGCTTCCGCTACACCGGCCAGATCGCCATCCCGGAGGCGCAACTCTATTACTACAAGGTGCGGGTATACGATCCGGCAACAGGACGGTTCCTGCAGACCGACCCCGTCGGGTACAAGGACGACGTCAACCTCTACGAATATGTGAAGGGCGACCCGTTAAACCACGCCGATCCAACGGGCCAGACATGCGCTGACGGGCAAGGGCCATGTTCCCCAGCGCAACTCCAGCAGGCGCAAAAGGATTTTGCCAACTACGTCAAAACCCAGGTCGCGCCGACGACGAATAAACAAGCGGCGATGGTATTGGGCGGCACCGCCGCTTTGGGGGCGGCGACAGGGGCTGCGATCATTGCAGCGCCCGTTGTGGCCGAGCTTGTTGTTACCGCGACTTCAAAGGGCGCCACGGCGGAAGCTAGCGCGCCAGCAGCCGCAGCGGGTGAAACACCGGCAAGCACTCCCGTTGGGCGGGGTGGCAACCCAATGAACGTGCCGCGGGGTACGAATGCCCCCGGCAATGTTGGAGGGCGGCAATATACTGGCCATGCCTTCGATCAAATGCAGGGCCGTGGGGTGCCGCGTAGCGCTGTTGAAGATACGATTCAGAATGGAACGCCATCGCCCGGTCGAGATGGTGCGACGGTTTATACGACGCCTGACGCCCGGGTTATAGTTAATCCAGACGGAAGCGTGAAGACGGTGATGCCACAATGAGTGAATGTATTATCTTAGGAGACGGCGCCAAAATTGCGATTAAGGCAATATCTTACGAACGCGCCAGGGCGGACAATATTTCCGATGCAAATTGGATCGCTTGCAATGTAATTTTGGATATTCCACCTTTTTGTGGAGAGTTTGAAGCTTCTTTTTCGGCGGAAGATTTTCGATATTTTGAGCGTGAATTGGGCTTGTTGTCTGATTCGCTGGCGGGCAAGGCGGTTTTTGAAACTGACGAAGGAGCCCTTCGGCTGCTGTTAGTGATGCGATCACGCGGTGAAGTGACAGTTGAGGGTGAAGCCGTATTTGTTGGAACGGCCCGTACAAGTTTGAAGTTCAGATTTTCGTCAGACCAATCCTACCTCGATGACCTGCTTCGGGGCATTGGAACAATCACCCGGGAATTTCCTGTGAAGGGGCACGTTGGCGGCCCGAGTTCGCGATCATAGCCTGGAGTGTGCGAGCGCTGGCCCCGGCTCTTCCCGGGTGTATTGCGTCCAATGGCGCAGTTACGGGTCGCCTGGGCTACGCCCACTCGACCCTGGCGCTGGCCGGGCGGGGCCCGGCCAGGTCGATCTTCTTAGTCGGCCTGCGTCGGCCGGAAGATCGAGCCAAGGGCCGGGGGCCCTTAGCGATCCGTGGGAGGCGGCGCGAGAGGCGGCGCCGATCGGGCGGATCGCGCCGATCCTTCTCTTTTTTAGAGCTGCCCATAGGCTTCGCCGGGGGAGCCGCTGAGGGCGGTCCCCGATGGTGGCGCGGCGATGTGTCCGCCGGCTTGCGGCGGGTCGTCAGCCGATGATCTGGCCGATGGCGAGGCGCAGGGCGTCCTGGTCTTCGGCCGCGAGGGCGCCGAGCCTTCGGATGACGAGGCCCTGTTCGAGGGTGGCGAAGACGGGCTTGACGGCGGAGGGCTTGAGCAGGCCGGCGGCCTGCCAGTGGCGCAGCCAGACCTCAATCGCGGTGACAGCAATCGCGGTGACAGAATCGCGGTGACAGTGCATT
>CAIQDO010000270.1 GCA_903870555.1 uncultured Caulobacteraceae bacterium | reverse complement strand
TGAAACATGAAATACGCCAGGGCGAAGCCGGTCGCCGCCGCGCCCAGGACTCCCTGGGCGATCATCAGGGCGATGAATCGCCGACGGAGCGTGGCAAGTTCCGGCGGAGGCGGCGCGGAGTGGGTCATCGCGGGCGGGCGTCCTGGTTCGGCGCCGTTCTAGTCCAAGCCGACACGACCGCAAGGCGCCGCCGCCGGGATTCGGGCGCCGTCCGCACCCCGGCTTGCCCCTCGATCCGGACGGATCACCCAGACGTGACTTGTCGTCCCTGCGATTGGCGGGAAAACTTCGCCTTGGGGCAACAACAGGTCTGGGATGCAACCTGGACCTTCGCGGGAGCGCATCATGCTCGGCAGACTCGGTTCCTTCGCATTCGCGGTGATAATCCTCGGATCGGCCGGTTTGGCCTCGGCCCAGCCGCAACCCCCGCCCGCCGCGGTCTCGCTCGGGCCGCCCGGTCTGGCCAACCCCGATGACGCCATCCTCAGCGTCGCGGCGCCGCTGACCAACCTTACCGGCCGCCCCCTGCTCGGCGTCACCATCGATCGCATCCGGCTGGGGACCGCGCCGGTCCGGACCGTCCTGCCCCTGAGGATCGGCGCCATCGCCCCGCGATCCGGCGCCGTCGTCCAGGCCGATTTCGACAGCCGGTCGCTCAGGGCCGGCCAGCGCTACACCCTGACCGTGCAGGGCGCCTGGCGGAGCGGCGAAGCCGCCGCCGCCGCGCGCCGCTTCAGCGTCAGCGCCACCGTGACGGCGCCGCCGCCCGCCCGGGGCGAGGCCCGCGTCGGCGTCGTTCAGGCCGCGCCCCACAAGGTCGAGGGCGGCAGGTACCCGCATCGGCAGCCAACCATGGACCCGGACGTCAACAGCGGCGCGCGGCCGGTGCCGACCAATCCCTTCGTCGCCGGCGCGAAAACACCCACCGGCACCAGCCTCGAACCGGTGCGGATCGGCGATCCGCCGGCCATCCGCTTCGACGTCAATGACGCCTTCGGGACCACCGGCGCCGGCATCGGCTGCAGCAAGGACGCCAAGGCCGCCTGCGCCGAGCCGAGCGGCGCCAGCGGCAATGGCGTGATCCTGATGTCCGCCAACTGGAGCGTCGGCTATTCGACCACCGGCGGCGCCCCGTTCACGATCCTCGATCCGACGACGATCTTCCCGGCCGACGCGGTCGGCTTCTGCTGCGACCAGGTCATCCAGTACGCGCCGTCGATCGACCGGTTCATCTGGCTGTTGCAGGGGACCGGCTATCGGCTGGCCGTCGCAAGCCCGGCCGACATCATCAGCGGCAAGGGCAAGGCCTGGACCTACTGGAACCTGTCCCCCAGCCTGTTCGGCAAGTGCGAGGCCCCCGACTACCCCGACCTGTCGATCGGCGACAATTCGCTCTACATCAGCTGGGACGCGGGCGGTAAGGCCGCCGGCTGCACGGGGGGCTTCCAGGTCGTCCGCACCTCCCTGGCGGGCCTGAAGGCCGGCGGCACGATCAGTCTCGATTTCACCGACCCGGCCAACGCCCCGAGTTCCAAGATCTGGGGCGAACACCTGACCCAGAACACCGGCGACGAGATCTTCTGGGCCGGACACAACGGCAACACCGCCCTGACGGTCTATTCGTTGAAAGAGGGCTCGGGGACCTATGTCTGGCGTGACACCGCCATCTCGAGCTGGGCCAACAACGCCCCGACCGCCAAGACGCCGGACGGCCAGGACTGGCTGGCCTTCAACTTCAACGGACCCGGCGGAAACTCCTTCCCCTACAACGGCGTGATCGGCGCCGCGCGGGCGGGCCATCTGCTGTGGTTCGGCTGGACCGCTGGCACGGACAAGAACTTCAAGCAGGCCCATATCGAGATCGTCACCCTCGACCGCGACAACAACTTCGCCAAGACCCAGCAGGTGCAGGTGTGGAACGACAGCTACGCCTTCGGCTATCCGTCGTTCGCCAGCAGCGCCTGCAACGGCGAACTGGCCATGTCCTTCGAATACGGCGGCGGCGCCGACTACGAGAACCATGTCGTCGGCTTCTGGGGCGACTACGTCGCCTACATCACCTCGAACAGCAACGCGGGAACCGACCGCTTCGGCGACTATGTCACCATCCGCCGCGCGCCCCCGACCGACAAGGACAACGGCAATCTGTTCACCGCCTTCGGCATGGGCGTGAACAAGAAGCCCGCCCCGAGCACGGTCAAGACCAGCGACGTCCGCTATGTCCTCTTCGGTCGCCCCACCTGCCACAAGGGCTGACGGGGGCGCCCGGACGGGACGACGGGTGGCGCCGCCGTTCTGGAGTCCCCACCTTATGGACGACCGTCGTACTGCCCCGCCGCGCCTTCCGCGGCGGACGGTCGTGTTAGGGGCGCCGGTGGAGCGCGTAACCTCATGATCGATCGCAGACCCTTTTCGTCCCTCGGCGGCGCCGACCACGGCTGGCTGAAGGCGAAACATCACTTCTCCTTCGCCAGCTACTACGACCCGGCGCGGATGAACCACGGCGCCCTGCGCGTGTGGAATGACGACGAGATCGCCCCGGGCTCGGGCTTCCCGCCCCATCCCCACGCCGACATGGAGATCATCACCTATGTCCGCGACGGGGCCATCACCCACAAGGACAGCCTTGGCAACGAGGGCCGCACCGGCGCCGGCGACGTGCAGGTGATGAGCGCCGGGACCGGCGTGCGCCACGCCGAATACAATCTGGAGCCGGACACCACCCGCATCTTCCAGATCTGGATCCAGCCAGACAGGGCCGGCGGCGCGCCCACCTGGGGCGCCAAGCCCTTCCCTAAGGGCGAGCGCTCGGGAAAGCTGGTGGCCCTGGCCAGCGGCTTCGACGCCGACCTTGCCGCCGGCGCCCTGCCGATCCGCACCTCGGCGCGGGTCCTGGGCGCGACCCTGAACGCCGGCGAGCGCACCGACTATCCCCTCGGCGCCGCCCGCCACGGCTATCTGGTCGTCGCCAAGGGCGCGGTCGACGTCAACGGCGTGCGCCTGAACGCCCGCGACGGGGTGGCGATCAGCGACGAGGCGACGCTGGCCATCACGGCCAGCGAGGACGCCGAGATCGTCCTGGTCGACGCGGCCTGATCAGTGCGGCCGGGCGCGTCGATCCGCGTCCAGCCGCCCCTTGCCAAGGCGCGCGGCGGGGTGACGGTCGCTATTTTTCCGAAGCCGTGAAACGATCATCCTGGCTGCCGCCGCCCGGGATCGCTGGGGTTTCGAAATCGCCCGCGCGGATCGCCTGCCACAGACGATCGGCCGCGTAGTTTCCCCGGCTCAGGGTCGCGATTTCCGAGACGGCGAACAGGCGCCAGGTCGCCGGGCCCTCTCTCAGCAGCCACGCGGCGCGCACCAGCCGCTCGGGGTCGCTCCCAGGCGGACGTCCGGCGGCCCAGGGCGGCACGGGGATGTCGGCGGGGTCGGCGACCTCAACCGTCCAGACCAGGGCCTTTGCCCCCACGGTGATCCGCAAGCCCTCCCGCAAGGGCTCGAGACGCAGGGTCGCGCTCGCAAGGGGGCCCGGCGCCGAGGCGGGCTCGCCGCGCCCGGCCCGCCCCGACAGAGTCACCGCCGCCGCCCCCCCGCGCCAGAACACCGCCAGGTCGGTGCTGCCGCGCGGCATGAACTGGCGACCTTCCGGCAGCAGCGAGTCGGCCCTCAGGGGCGGAGCGGTGGCCTGTCCCCGCGCTTCGGTTTCGACCGGCAGGGGCTTGCGCGGCGTGTTGAACAGGGCGGCGAAACCGCGTCGGAAATAGTCGACGTAGGCCTCGCTGGCGCCGCCCGGCGCGCCACCGGCCAGGGCGTAGACACCGTCGGCCCGCCGGATCCGCCGGGCGCTGCGCGACCCGACGTCGAACACGTCCACGCTGGCCCCATCCGCCTCGACCGTCACGGAATCACCGGCATAAAGCAGATCGAAGGGGTGGGCCGCCACGCGGTGGCCGTCGCGCCTCAGGATGAGCACGGCCGAGGTCGCCTCGGGCCGCAGGGCCAGGACCTGTCCGACCGCCCGGATCGGCTGGGCCGCGCCCTGGCTCGCCAGCGCCAGCGCGGCCCATGCGGCCGCCCCGGCGACCCCTGTTCGGAAGCTGTCAGCCCTGGTCATCAAGTCGTCTCCGTCTGAGCAATCGCACGATCCGCGAACCGCCCCGCGTCACCGCCCCCGCCACGGCTCGCCCCGCGGCGTCGAGCTGGTGGTGAATGGCGCCCAGAACGAACACCGACGCATCGGCGTAGCCCTCAAGCCCGAGGCCCAGAACGGGCGTCAGCAGGTCGACGGGCCTTCCCGATTCGGTCGCCTCACGCAGGGCGGCGGCGTGTAGCCACAGCTCGACGCCCAGGGCGAGCGCCAGACCGCCGGCGAACAGGCCGCAGCAGGCGAGCCCCGCGACCGCGCGCAGCCACGCCGACGCTGTCCGGGTCCTCGACCCGACGAAAGCGATCGCCAGCCAGGCCGGCCCAAGCGCCAGCACCCCGACCAGCATCACCGGCCCGAGGCGCTCGAGAAGGTCGTTCCATATCTCGCTCGACAGCAGGCCCCCCTCCGGGCGGCCCGGCTCGACCATGGGCGCGAAGTCGGCGACGGCCCGCGTGGCGTTCAGCACCACCTCCGATCCCGTCATCGCCCCGAGCGGGGTCGCGTGCCAGTCGCGGCCGGCCGCCTCGCTCGTCCCGATGATCACCACCGCGTCGCGCAGCAGCCCCGGCGGAATGCGGATCGCGCCGTCCTGGCGCATCAGCATCGACACCGGGTAGCGGTCGAGAAAGCCGCGGTAGTCGTCGGCGACACCGCTGTCCTGGTCGAGCGCCAGCGACGGCAGCGAATAGAAGACCCGGTGCGGCGGTGCGTCCGCCGACAGGACGAGGCCCGGGGCGACAGCCGGATCGGAGGCGGAGCCATAGAGTCGCGGTCCCAGCCGGATCGCCATCGACCGCCCCCGGCAGGCCGCGGACGACGGTTGACGGAAAAGGCAGTCCAGCGCCCGGGCGTTCGCCGCGCCCTGGTCGCGGGTCCCGTTCGCCAGGGCGGCGGCGACCAGGGGCATGGTGGGCAGGAGCCGTCCGCCAGGCTCGACCCGCACGACCAGCGGATAGTGCCGCACGACGCCATCGCCAGCCTCGGGGTCCGTGAAGGTCTCCACGGCGGCCTCGCGCGCGCGAGACCCGGCGCGGGTCCAGGGCGGCCGGCCGGCGGGGTCGAGGCGGATCCCGCCGGGCTCGTCGCCCGGACGGCTTTCGACGGGATAGACGATCCACGGCCCCGCCGGGCTATCGATCGCCCGGCGCCAGGCGTCGCGATCCGAAGGGCGCGCTGGCGGCTTGACGTCGACGATCACCACGCGCGGGCCGTCCGGCGCCTCGGCCACCGCCGCGATCAATCGGGCGACCAGACCGGGCGGCAGAGGCTCTCGCGAGCCGCAGGCGCCCGCCGCGGCGCCGGTCGCCCTCCGGCAGGCGGCCGCATCCACGTCGAGAAACACATAGGACCGCGGGCTCTCCGCGCCGACGTTGCCGAGCAGGCGCGGAAAGGCGGCGTAGACGCGCATCGAGGCGTCGACACCGGCCCGTTCCACAGCCGACGCCGGGGCGAAGCGCGCCGCGTCCAGAACCACCAGGGCCAGGGTCAGCAGAGCCGCGAACACCAGTCCCGCGCCGGCGCTCAGCAGGCCGTGGCGCCACCAGGGACCGTGGGTTTCCTCTGGCTGGCCATGGCCGTGGGCTTCGGAGGTCTCGGCCACGTCTAGTCCCCGACCAGCACGAAGGGGGACCAGACCGCCGGCGACGACAGCGGCGCTTCGGTGGCGTCCATGGACGGATCGTCGATCAGCGCGATCTCCGCCCGGCGCAGGGCTTCGGCGCGCCCTTTGCCCGGAAACCGGCTGGCGTCGTCAAGGGCCCGGGTGGTGAGCCGCCGGGCCGCGGCGTCGCCGACGCGCCAGTGCGACACCAGCAGCGAGCGGGCGCCGGCGAACAGGAAGGCGCGCGCCAGGCCTGACAGGCCTTCGGCCTCCTGTCCGTCGCCCGCGCCGGTGTTGCAGGCCGACAGCACCACCCAGTCGGCGTTCAGGCGCAGGCCGGCGATATCGCTGGCGCGCAGCAGGCCGTCGTCGCTGTCGCTCGCCGTGTCCGGCGGAGTCAGCACCAGGGCCGGCTCGCCCAGGCCGAAATCCCCCGAAATCAGGCCGTGCGTGGCGAAGGCCAGGACCCGCGCCCGGCGGAGCCGGCCCTGCTGGTCGAGCCGGGCCAGGGCGGGCTTGCTGGCCATCGGCCCCTTCAGGACAGAGTCGCCGGAGGCGTTCAGGACGTCGCGCATGGCCTCGATCTCGACGTCGCCCGACAGGGCCGGCAGACGCCGGAGGTCTTCAACCCGCGCCACGCCGTCGACGAAATAGTCCGCCGCGCGCGACGGCCCCCCGCGAGTCGCGCCCGCCGAACCGCCGAAGCGCGGCGCGAAGCCAAGAAACGGATCCGGGGCGGTCTCGTCGGAAACCTGTCGGCGCAGGGCGCGCAGGGCGACCAGGCTTGGGAACACCGCCACGCTCCTGTCGCGGACAAGCCAGGGCGTCTCGCGCAGGTCCAGCGGATCGTCGTCCCGCCCTTCAGGTCTCGCGGTCACCAGGATCGACGGCGGCAGGGTCGTCAGGGCGCCGTTGGCGACGAACACGAGCCTGTGCCGGTCCGCCACCACGCCGGCGATCGCGGGGTCACCGAACAGGGCCTTGTAGAGGTTCCAGGCGGCCGTGCGATCGAAGGCCTTCGGCGCGACGCCCCCGCCACGGCATGTGGCGGCGTCCAGCCCGCACCGCAGCCTCGCCACCATCGCCGCCAGCTCGCTCGCCGACAACGGCGCGCGCACCCAGGCCGCGCGCTCGCGGGAGACGGCGAAGACGAACACCCCGCCCTCGGTCTGCGAAACCACGGTCAGAGCCTCGTCCGGACGCAGCAGCGCCTGGCCGCCCTGCTGCAGCTCCGGCAGCGTCACCGGCGAGGGCGAAACCAGATCCCAATAGGCGGGAAAGGCCTTGTCGAGCGCGGTCTCATTGGCGTTCAGGGACCTTTCCGCGTCGTCCTGGGCCGCTGTCATGCGAACGCGGACCTCGAACGCGTCGCCCCCCCCGTGCCCTGACGCCACCGCCAGATAGAGCCGTTCGGCGGCCTTGAGGCGATGATTCAGCAGGTCGCGTTCGGCCGCCTCCGCGCCCGCGCCGGCGCGGGTGGCCAGCGCCCGGGCGGCGGCGCGCAGCAGCGCCTCGCCGGCCCCCTGAGTCTGTTGCGTCTGCGCCTGGATCAGCGCCGGCCCCAGGTCCGCCTGGCCGCCGACCCGCCAGAGGACGTCCATCAGCCGGTGGGCGAGTTCCACGTGCAGAGCGGCCCACTCCGGCTGGGGGATTTCGCTCTCGGTTCCCGACCGCATGGCCTGCTCGCGGTCGACGAGACTCAGCGCCTGTTCGAGCGGCGCCCGCGCCTCTGACGGTCGGCCGCGGTCGGCGAGAACCCCGCCCAGGACAAGCAGGGCGCGGGCCTGGTCGAGCTTGTCCTCCAGGTTGAAGCGCACGACCGACTTCGGCTTCAACTGGCCGTCGGCGATCATCCGGCGCTCCTCGTCCAGGTTTCGCATCACCCGGGGGGTGCTGGTCGCCAGCACCGTTCGGATGAGCGCCTCGGCCTCCGCCGTCGCGCCCGCGCGCCACAGGGTCCGCGCCAGGTCGGCCCGCGCCCGCTCGACCGACACGCCAAGGCGTCCGCTCCCGCCGTCGACCGACCGCATCCAGCCGACCGCATAAACCCGATGCGGCGTCGCTTCGGCGAAGCGACCCAGACGCTCCAGACACTCGGCCACGTTGGTTTCGGCGAAATAGCGCTCGCCGGTGTCGCTTTCGCCCGCCTGTTTCAACATCTCCCGCGCCAGCTGCAGCGCCGCCTCATCCTGGCGCAGGGCCAGCTGGATGGCGATCATGTCGTTCCGCAGCACGATGGCCGTGGCGGCCGGATTGTCGTGGGAGCCGAACTGATCGTCCAGCCGCCGCGCCTCGGCCGAGAGCGCCCTGCTGTCATCGGCCTCGGCCTTGATCGCCAGGGCGCGCCGGACCACCGACAGGGCCTCGTCCCAGTGAGCCGTGGTGATCAGATATTCGGCCAGGTAGGTCAGGCTTCGCTGCGTCGCCCAGTCGTCGGGGACGTTGCGCCGGTCGGTGTCGGCGACCATCTCGCGAACATCTTGGCCCCAGGGGGCGATCAGCCCCATGGACTTGGATTCCTCGATCGCCTTTCCCTTGCCCCAGAAATAGTCGGTGTTGGAGCCAAGGCGCGGATCGAGAAGGGTGCGCGCGGGGTCGATCGGCAGGCCCTGGCGCAAGCTGGTCTCCTGCTTGCGCAGGGCGATCATGTCGTCGATCCGCCGCGCCCCTTCGGCGATCACGGCCCGCTCGTGCGTCACCTCGGCCATCTTCTCGCGATCGGTCGGAAACCGTCCGGCCAGAAAGGCGGCGGTCTCGCGGGCCTCGCGATCGGCCGCGTCCCATTCGCGGTGCTGGCGCAGCCCCTCGGTCAGGCGCGCCATCAGGATGTATTGCGAGGCGTCGTCCGGCAGGGCCGCGCCGCAAGCCAGATCCGCCAGGCCGTCGCGGCCTGACTGGATCATCTCCGTCATTCCCATGCCGAAATCCTGCTGATCCACCCATTCCTTCAGCAGGCCCCGCCGCTTGCTGTCCAGCACCTGGAGATAGGCGCGGGCCTTGTCGGGCGGCATGTCCGCCGCGCGGGACTGCCGCCAGGCCCAGAACTCCGAACAGCCCTGGCGCTTCACGGCCTCGAATCGCGCGCGGACGGCCGGCGGGGCGTCCGGTTTCGGCGCAAGGGACTGGGCGGTGGCGGGCTCGCCGGCGAGGATGGCGGCGAGGGCGGCGGCGGCCAGCGCGAGTCCCGCCGCGCGGCGCGCGCGAAGCGCCTTGCCCACGGACATCCGCGTCGACCGAACGCCCCGCATGGACCGCACCCCCACAACGCCCGTCGCAAACGGGGCGCCACTAGCACACCCGGCAGGGCCGAACCATGGGCAAGTTCCGAACCGGTCGCCGGTCGGTCGAGGATGGCCAGCGGCGCCGACTCGCGCGGCGACAGCGCCTGTTAGCGCTCCTTATGAACCTTCAGCCCGAGACGGCCTGCGAGCGATCAACGCCGACGCCCAACGGGCGGTGGTTGACGCGTCGCGAACGCATCGCCGCGCCGCCTAGACCAACGCTCAGCAGCATGTCGCCCTGGACGCGGGTTCGGGAACGCCGGCTATGTGAGGTGGCGGCCTCGGCGGCGCCCTGCGCGCGCGGCGTCGGCAAGGGGCGATGTCGGCGGGTCCACTCGCCTCGCCCTGGTGAATTTGGAGGTCAGTCCGATCCAGCCGCGCCAGGGCCTCCAGCACATCCCGTACCGGGACCGGCTCGGGCGTGCCGATCAGCCAGCGGAGATCCGGGCGATTCTCGACGGCGCAGGCGTCGGAGGCCCAGGACGACAGGATCGCCCGCTTCTCGGCCACCTCGAGGTCGGGGTCCTTGAGCACGTCGTCGGGGCGCCAGAAGCCGACCGCCGGGCGCAGCAGCCGCTCCAGCGCGTCGCCCAGCCCCTTGAACGGGATCGCTGGTTCGGAGGCGAAGGGCGAGAGGGCCTGATTCATCCTCATGGTCTTCTCCGTTCGGAAACGCGATTTGGCCGGGCGGTCGCGCGCCCGGCGGTCGGGAATCTAGGAAGGCGGAAATCACGGTCAAGACGGCCCCCTTGCGTCTCGATCCTGCGCGCCCAAATCGGCGGCCATGACGACTTTTCCGCCGGGCCTGCTGTCGGCCTTCGTCACCATGCTGGTGACGATCGGGCCCATCGAGACCGCCGTGATCTTCGCCGGCCTGACCGCCGGCGTGCATCGACCGGATCGCCGCGGCCTGGCCGCGCGGTCGGTGACCATTGCCGGGGTGGTGCTGGGCCTGTTCGCCGTCGGCGGCGGGCTCGCTCTGTCGCTGCTGCACGTCTCCCTGGCCGCCTTCCGCGTCGCCGGCGGCGTGTTGCTGTTCCTGCAGGCCCTGACCCTGACCTTCGCCAGCCCCGGCCTGTCGTCGATCAGCGCCCGCGAGACGGCGGACGCGCAGGAGCCAGGCGACATCGCCATCTTCCCCCTGGCCTTTCCGATCATCGCCGGGCCGGGCGCCCTGGCCGCCGTGGTGCTGTTGACCGGCCGCGCCCGCACCTGGCTGGAGTTCGCCGCCGTGCTGCTGATGGCGGCGGCCTGCCTGGCCATCACCTTCGTCGCCATGCTGGCCTCCGACGCCCTGATCCGCCGCCTCGGCCGCACCGGCGCCGACGTCGTCGGCCGGATCTCCGGCGTGCTGCTGGCCGCCCTGGCGGTGCAGTTCGTCTTCGACGGCCTGCGTCAGGCGGCGCTGTTCGCGGCGGGGTGAGATCTAGAGCATCGTGCGGAAAAGTGGGAACCGGTTTTCCGCAAAAACGATGCGAAATCAAAAATCTAGAGCGGCGAGCGTGAGTCTTGAATCACGCACGCCGCTCTAG
>CAIQDO010000269.1 GCA_903870555.1 uncultured Caulobacteraceae bacterium | reverse complement strand
CGCTCACCTGTTGTTCGACGAGGCCCGCATCGCCGACGGCGAACCGCCCATCGACGCCCGCGGGTTCTCGGCGCGGTTGGCGCGAGTGATCGGCCGGGCGCTGCCATAGAGCCTGACGCCTTTAGACGGAACAGATCCATAGGCTGAGTCAGGCTCTATCTTTTTGAATCTAGAGCACGATTCAGAATTGTTTTTGACCGTTCCGTCGAAAATCATCGTGCCCAAGGCGCGTCGGGTCAGGGCAGCCTGTCGCCCCGTCCCAATGGATCTGGAAGGGCCTCGCCATTCTGGACGAATTGCAGCGACACCGAATTGATGCAGTAGCGCAGGCGAGTGGGCGGCGGGCCATCGGGGAAGACGTGACCTTGGTGAGAATCGCAACGCGCGCAGCGGGTTTCGATCCGCACCATGCCATAGCTGACATCGCGCACGGCGCGGACGTGTCCCTCGTCGATCGGCGCGAAGAAGCTCGGCCAGCCTGTGCCGCTTTCGAACTTGGTTCTGGCCTGAAACAGCGGCAGGCCGCAAAGGCGGCAGCAATAGGCGCCATCCTCCTTATTATCGAGCAGGCCACCGCAGAACGGCGCCTCGGTGCCGTGGTGCAGCAGCACCTCCCGCTCTTCACGGCTCAGGGTCTTCTCTAGAGAGACGCGTTCGGTGGGCGTCGGCGGCGTCAGGTCGAACCCCGTGGCGGAACGGGAAACGGGCAGGGCGGTGTCGGTCATCGGGGTCTCCGTCGCGAACTGACGTTTGGGCATGGTTGTCACGGCCGCCCTTCGCGTCTAACCCCCCAACATAACGTTTAAACAGGCGCGCCCAACCGGATGTTCTCGAAAATTCTGATCGCCAACCGTGGCGAGATCGCGGTCCGCATCATCAAGACATGCCGCAGGATGGGCATAGCCACGGTCGTGGTCTTTTCCGAGGCGGATGCGGATTCCCTGGCCGTGTCGATGGCGGACGAGAGCGTGTTTATCGGCCCTTCGCCGGCGAGTGAGTCCTATCTGGTCGCCGAAAAAATCCTCGACGCCTGTCACAAGACCGGCGCTCAGGCCGTTCACCCCGGCTTCGGCTTCCTGTCGGAAAAGGCGGAATTCGCGCGGCAGTGCGCCGCGGCCGGCATCGTGTTCATCGGGCCAAATCCCGAGGCCATCGACGCGATGGGCGATAAGATCCAGTCGAAGCTTTTCGCCGCCAAGGCAAACATCTCCATTGTTCCCGGCCACATCGGCGAAATCGACGACACCACCCACGCGGTGCGCATCGCGGAGGAAATCGGCTATCCGGTGATGATCAAGGCCTCCGCTGGCGGCGGCGGCAAGGGCATCCGCGTGGCGTGGAACCGCCGCGACGTTGAAGAGGGCTTTCCGGCGGTCCGCGCCGAGGCCAGGGGCGCGTTCGGCGACGACCGGATTTTCATCGAGAAGTTCATCGTCAATCCGCGGCATATCGAGATCCAGGTCCTCGGCGACAAGCACGGCCATGTCGTCCACCTGTTCGAACGCGAGTGCTCGATCCAGCGCCGAAACCAGAAGGTGATCGAGGAAGCGCCGTCGCCGCTGCTCGACGCCGAGACCCGCGCGG
>CAIQDO010000268.1 GCA_903870555.1 uncultured Caulobacteraceae bacterium | reverse complement strand
GAGCCACAGCGTATTGCCAGAGCGCTTGACGAACAGGCTTCCAGAAGTCGCGAAATTGCAGCTGACGGCATACGCGTACATCCCGCCCTGCGCCGCGCTCTGTGTGACCTGCGTTCGGACGCCGTTGGGCCCGTCACAGGCAGTTTGCCGGGGCGGCGGGCCGTTTATGCCGACACCGTTCCATTCGTCGTCGAACACGAGGTTGAGCGGCTGCTTCATGACTGCGGCTAAATCGGTCGGCAGGAACACGGCAGGCACATTTCGGTCGATCATCGCGCCCGTTTCGCGATCCGGTGTGGATGTGGCGACGGTAACGAAGCCTCCGGTGATGTCGATCGGGCTAGTATAGACTGGCAAGTTGTCCTGGGCGGCGGCCGGCGACGCCAACCCCAATTGTGCGGTCGCGATCACCAGTAGTCCGCACAAAGCCGCACCAAGTTGTGCCCGAATCCTGAACATAGCGCGCCCCCGCTCTAAAGTCCGTTCTATCGTGTCCCAACCCGTGGTGTATGTCAAACAGCGTCCAATCGGCACCATAGTCGGCAGTATGACCGGTGTTTCTATTCGCTGAATTTCGGGTGGGTATTGGCGATGACGTGTCTTGCCAGATCTAAAGCACCTCGCCTCGATCACCACACATAAGGTCCCTTGTGTAACCCCGATAGGTTGCACGGGCGAGACACCGGCACATCGACACAGCTCGGCAGCACCGTTGAAACTCACTCTTGATGACCGATTTTATCGATAGCAATCAGCTTGCCGCATCAGCCATTTGACAGCCATCGCCACGACCCCGCCCAAGGTGACCCGCGCCGATGCGGCCGAAACTGAACATCATCAATCCGATCGGGGCGCGGTCACTGACCTGCGTAGATGCCGTCGAGCAGCTGTCGGGCCTCGTCCGGAGCCACCACCAGGCTCTTGCCGTGCTTGACGACGCAGTGCCGCCGGCGCACCGCGGCGCGGCGTTCTCGCGTTCGTCATGAACGCCTCCCCATCATGCGACAAAGCCGCCATCATCGGCGATGGCGCCGGCATCGCGTGCGCCGTGAAGCACCCGGATGATGATAAGCTCTCGCGCGGCCGGCGTGTAATAGGTCGCGTAGGCCCGATGGAATTTTACGCGTAGGTTGGTGGCGAGATCTTCCCGCGCGGGCCCCGATAACGGAAACGCCAGGAGCTGGTCAAACTCGGCCTCAATGGCGGCCACAAAGCGCGTCGCGATCGCCTCCGAGGCTTCGAGCGCAAGATAGGCCCATATCTCGGCAAGGTCGGTCTCGGCGGTTTCGGTCAGGCGGAGTGTGAGCGCGGCGCTAATAGCTTCCTCCCGCGTTCGACGATGCGATCCGCGTCGAAGTCCTTGACGCGTCCGGCGGCGACATCGGCGAACCCCTTATCGATATCGGCCTTCAGCGCCTCCAGCTCATGGAACTGAATGGCGCGTTTGGATTTCCAGTCGCGCAAGGCTTCCCGGATAACCTCGCTCGTCGACGCATAGTCGCCGCCCTCGACCGCGCCTTTGACGGCGGCGGCCATGTCGGCTGGCATGGTGATGGTCATGCGCTCGATCGTGGACATGGGTGGGCCTCCAGAATGAAGTTGTTACTTCATCATACTTATGAAGTAACCGCCAGCGCCCGCTTAGACAATTGGACCCTTTATGCCAAACTCGCGGCACAGGCGGTCGGATGGCCCGCCGCAAAGACATAGGGAAAGGCACAGGATGCGCCCACCGACCGCGGGATTTTTCGCCATTGTCGCCACCGCCGCGGCCCTCGCCGCACTCTCGCCGGCCGAAGCCGCGTCGCCTCTGCCGCCGGGCGGGGCCGCCATCCTCACCTGGACACCCGAGCAGCAGGTCGTCGGCTACCGGACGATGGAAAAGATCACCCCCACCCGCGTCGTCCGCCGTGGGACTCACGTCCACGCCCTGCCCATGGCGCCCC
Source organism: uncultured Caulobacteraceae bacterium (assembly GCA_903870555.1). GTDB lineage: Bacteria > Pseudomonadota > Alphaproteobacteria > Caulobacterales > Caulobacteraceae > Acaudatibacter > Acaudatibacter boreus. The sequence goes on along the minus strand of CAIQDO010000268.1, from coordinate 1,019 downwards.
ACCCGATCGCCCCACACTGGACGTGGCAGGGCCAGCCCATGGACGTCGACCGCTACATGGCCGCGATGCGAACCTCCGGCGTGATCGTGCTCAAGGACGGCAAGATCGTGCTGGAGCGCTACGGCCTCGGACGCACGGCGCGGGATCGCTGGACCTCGTTCTCCGTCGCCAAGTCCGTCACCTCGATCCTGATCGGCGCCGCGATCAAGGACGGGGCGATCAAGAGCCTGGACGCCCCGGTCACCGACTACATTCCCGAACTGAAGGGCGGCGCCTATCAGGGCGTCACCGTCGCCCAGCTGCTGACCATGACCTCCGGGGTCAAGTGGAACGAGGACTATTCCGATCCCAACGCCGACGTCGCCCGGGCGGGGGTGGCGATCCTCGAGCCCGGCGTCGATCCGATCGTCTCCTACATGCGCCGCCTGCCCCGGGCCGATCCGCCGGGCGCCAAATTCGTCTACAAGACCGGCGAGACCGACCTGGCCGGCGTGCTGCTGACCAACGCCGTCGGCAAGACCATGGCCGACTATCTGTCCGAAAAGCTGTGGCGGCCCTACGGCATGGAACAGGACGCCGTCTGGGTGGAGGATCCGGCCGGCCACGAGCGGGGCGGCTGCTGTATCTCCATGACCCTCCGCGACTACGCCCGCATCGGCCAGTTCATGCTGGACGGCGGCCGGGCCGGCGCTGTCCAGGTCCTGCCCGAAGGCTGGGTGCGGGACGCGACCAGCCTCCACGTCCCCTTCCCGGCGAGCCCCGAGGCGGAGAAGGGCTACGGCTATTTCTGGTGGATCCACGACGGCGCCTACGCCGCCGAGGGCATCTTCGGCCAGGAGATCTTCGTCTATCCCAAGGACCGGGTGGTCATCGCCATCAACTCCGCCTGGCTGAAGGCCGACGACCCCGCCGACTGGCGGGCCCAGGCCGCCTTCGCCGAGGCCCTGCGGGCGGCGGCGGACAAATTGAGCCGATTGTGACCTGCGCCGCTTGCCTGCGGCCGGAGCGGTAAAGAAGCT
>CAIQDO010000267.1 GCA_903870555.1 uncultured Caulobacteraceae bacterium | reverse complement strand
GGCCTTCGCCGCCACAACTCAGTTCGGCGGCAGAATCGCCCACGGCATGCTTTCGGCAAGCTACATCTCGGCCCTGATCGCCTCGGAGCTTCCGGGACCCGGCGCGATCTATCTGTCCCAAACCCTCAAGTTCCTGCGGCCCGTGCGGATCGGCGACACAGTGACGACCCGCGTCGAGATCACCGCCATCGACTCGGCCAAGGCGCGCGTCACCCTGGCGACAACCTGCCAGGTCGACAACAAGACGGTCCTGACCGGAGAGGCCGTGATCCTGGCGCCGCGGAAGGGCGATTGAGCAGCACATGAAGATCATCCACAGCTGGAAAGGCCTCACGCCAGCCGAACGGGGAGCGGCCGTGGCCCACGGCAATTTCGATGGCGTGCACCTCGGTCATCAGCGGGTGATCGACGACGCGCGGGAGGCGGCCCGCCGTCTCGGCGCCCCCTTGGGCGTGATCAGCTTCGAGCCCCATGCGCGAATGCACTTCCATCCGGAGGCGCCGCCGTTCCGCCTGATGAATCCCCACCAACTCGCCCGCACGGTCGAGAGGCTGGGGGCGGACTTCCTGTATCTGTTGCCCTTCGGGGTGGAGATGGCCAATTTCACCGACCATGACTTCGTAGGCGACGTCCTGGTGAAAGGTCTGGGCGTGCGCCACGTGGCCGTCGGTTTCGACACGACCTTCGGCAAGGCCCGCACCGGCAGCCCGGACGCCATGCGGCGTTACGGTGAGGAATTCGGGTTTTCGGTCTCGGTCGCCGACGCGGTGCAGAACGACGCCGTAAAGGTCTCCTCGACCGCCGCCCGCGACGCCTTGCGCGAGGGCCGCCCGGACGTCGCCAGGGCGATCATGGGTCGGCCCTTCGCCATCGAGGGCGTGGTGCAAAAGGGTCGCCAACTCGGCCGTCAGCTTGGCTTTCCGACCGCCAATGTGCCTTTGGGCGACTATGTGGCCCCACGCTTTGGCGTCTACGCCACCCGCACACGCTTGGCGGACGGTCGCCAACTCGACGGCGTGGCCAACATCGGAGTCAATCCGACCACCGGCGAGGTTGAACCCCGGCTGGAAGTCTGGCTGTTCAATTTCGACGAGGACATCTACGGCGAGACCATCGAGACCGATCTGATCGCCTTCCTGCGACCCGAAGTGAAGTTCGCTGGCGGCATTGACGCCCTGGTGGCCCAGATCCGCCTGGACGAACAGGACGCCAAACACGTCCTTGCCTCGGATCGCTAGCGGCCATACCGGGTCTGACCGCGCCCGTCTGGCGCCGGGACGTCGGGTCTGATAGACGGGCGTCATGATGATCCCCCTCCCGGACCGGCGAATTATCCGCCCGGCGTGACGCCGCAGGCTCTTTGGGCCTGTCGCGCGCCGGGTTGTTGAGCCGCTATCGGTCCCACTCATCATCGCTGGATTCCCATGCCCGACGACGCCAATGTCCAATCCCGGGACTACCGGGAAACGATCTTCCTTCCCCAGACCGCCTTCCCCATGCGTGGGGGCCTGCCGCAACTCGAACCCAAGCTGCTCGAATCGGTCGGCGACCTCTATGGCCGCGTTCGCGCGGCCCGGCAGGCGGCCGGAGCGCCGCTGTTCGTCCTGCATGACGGCCCTCCCTACGCCAACGGCGCCATCCACATCGGTCACGCCCTCGACAAGCTGCTGAAGGACTTCGTGGTCCGTTCCCGCTTCGCACTTGGCTACGACGTCGACTATGTGCCCGGCTGGGACTGCCATGGCCTGCCGATCGAGTGGAAGATCGAGGAGGAGTTCCGCGCCAAGGGCCGTCGCAAGGACGAGGTGTCAAAGGCGGAATTCCGCGCCCGGTGCCGCGACTACGCCGCCGGGTGGATCGAGGCCCAGTCGAAGGAATTCCAGCGGCTGGGCGTGCTGGGCGATTTCGCCAATCGCTACGCCACCATGGACTACCGGTCCGAGGCGGCCATCGTCGCCGAGTTTCACAAGTTCGTCGCCAGCGGCCAGGTCCATCGCGGCTCCAAGCCGGTGATGTGGAGCCCGGTCGAGCGCACCGCCCTGGCCGACGCCGAGATCGAGTACCACGACCACGTTTCGCCGACGGTCTGGGTGAAGTTTCCCGTCACGGAGGGCCCCGAGGCGGTTCGCGGCGCCGACGTGGTGATCTGGACCACCACGCCCTGGACCATGCCCGCCAACCGGGCGATCGCCTTTAATCCCAAGATCGCCTACGCCCTTTACGAGGTCGAGGCCATCGAGGCCGACCTGCCGTTCGCCCCCTGGGCCAAACCGGGCGACCGGCTGATCCTGGCTGAAGCGCTGAGCGAGCCCGTGTTCGCCGCCGCCAAGATCGCCAAATGGTCGAAACTGGCGCCCGTGAACCCGGCCGGCCTCATCGCAGCCCATCCGCTTGCGGCGCTCGACCCGGGCTATGGCTTCGACGTTCCGTTGCTGGCTGGCGATCACGTCACCGAGGACGCCGGCACGGGGTTTGTCCATACGGCGCCGGGCCACGGCGCCGACGACTACATGGTGTGGATCGCCAGCGGACGCCGCGAGATCCCCGAAACGGTCGACGAGAACGGCGCCTACTACCCCGAGGTGCCACTGTTCGGCGGGCTGAAGGTGCTGGAGACCGAAGGCAAGAAGGCCGGCAAGTTCGGCCCCGCCAACACCGCCGTGATCGACCGCCTGATCGAGGCCGGAACACTGCTGGCGCGGGGCCGCCTGGAACACAGCTATCCCCACTCCTGGCGGTCCAAGGCGCCGGTGATCTTCCGCAACACACCGCAGTGGTTCATCCACCTCGACCTGCCGCTGAACGACGCCGTCCATGGCGGGCGCACCCTGCGCCAGACCGCCCTGGAGGCCATCGACGCCACAGCCTTCCATCCCGAGAGCGGCCGCAACCGCATCCGCGCCATGGTCGAGAGCCGGCCCGACTGGCTGGTCAGCCGCCAGAGGGCATGGGGCTCCCCCCTGGCGATGTTCGTCGACAAGGTCACCGCGCAACCGCTGGTTGACGCCGCCGTCAACGCTCGGATCGTGTCGCTGATCGCGACCGAAGGGGCCGACGCCTGGTTCACACGGCCGGCGGCGGACTTCCTGGAAGGGCGGAACCCCGACGATTACGAAAAGATCGAGGACATCCTCGACGTCTGGTTCGACTCTGGCTCGACCCACGCCTTCACCCTTGAGGGCCGAAACGACAGTCACTGGCCGGCCGACGTCTATTCGGAGGGTTCGGATCAGCACCGCGGCTGGTTCCAGTCGTCCCTTCTCGAGGCTTGCGGCACCCGCGGCCGGGCGCCCTACAAGGCGCTGATGACCCATGGCTTCACCCTCGACGAGAAGGGGGAGAAGATGTCCAAATCGCTCGGCAACAGCATCGAGCCGCAGGACATCACCGCCAAGAACGGCGCCGAAATCCTGCGGCTTTGGACCGCCCTGACAGACTATACCGAGGACCAGCGGATCGGGCCGACGATCCTGCAGACCACGGTCGACGCCTACCGCAAGCTGAGAAACACCCTGCGCTATCTGCTCGGCGGTCTCGACGGCTTCACGGAGGCGGAACGGATCGAGGTCTCCGCCATGGCGCCGCTCGAACGCTACATCCTTCATCGCCTTTGGGCGCTCGACGGCCAGGTGCGGGAGGCCTATGGCCGTTACGCCTTCGCCGACGTCGTCCGCCCGCTAGCCGATTTCTGCTCGAACGACCTGTCGTCCCTGTTCTTCGACGTCCGGCGGGACGCCCTCTATTGCGACCGCCCCGACTCCGTCCGTCGCAGAGGTTGCCGAACGGTGATGGATCTGGTGTTCGAACGCCTGACGGTATGGCTTGGCCCCCTGCTGGCCTTCACCATGGAGGAGGCGTGGAGCACTCGCTTCCCAGAAGCCGGACCGAACGCCCTCCGTGTACTGCCCGAAACACCGGCGGCCTGGCGCGACGACGCCGAGGCGTCCCGATGGGACCGCCTGGAGCGCGTCACCCGGGTGGTCACCGGCGCCCTGGAGATCGAACGGCGGGAAAAACGCCTGGGCGGAGCTCTCGAAGCGGCGCCGATCGTCCATCTGGCCGATCCGGACCTGATGGGAGCCTTCGACGGCCTGGACCCGGCCGAGGTGTTCCGCACCAGTCAGGCGTCCCTGGTCGTTGGCGAAGGCCCGATGACCGGGTTTCGGCTCGAAGGCGTTCCCGGCATCGCCGTGGAGCCCCTGAGGGCCGAGGGACAAAAGTGCGCCCGATCCTGGCGGATCCTTCCCGAAGTCGGCGCGAATCCTCTCTATCCGGACCTATCGCTCCGCGACGCCGACGCCGTAGCCTGGTGGGACGCCCAGAGATCATGACGGCGGCGCCCGAACACGGCGTGAGCCGGTTGGGGTGGCTGGCTTTTGGCCTGGCCGCCCTCGTTGTCCTGTGTGACCAGAGCCTGAAACACTGGGTCGTCGACATCCTGGGCATGACGCCCGGCGAATCCCGCCCGATGATCGGGCCGGTGCTGCTCACCCTGGTGCGCAACGACGGCATCAGCTTCGGGTTCTTCCACGCCAACGCGCCGTGGACCCGATGGGCCTGGGCCGCCTTCGCCCTCGCCGCCAGCGTGATGCTGGCCCTGGCCGTCCGGCGAACCGACAGGCTGGTCACCGGTGTGGCGATGGGCCTCATCATCGGCGGCGCAGTCGGCAATCTCATCGACAGGGCAAGACTGGGATCGGTGGTCGACTTCATCGACGTTCACCCCCTGATCTCGGTGTTTCCCTGGATTTTCAATGTGGCCGACGCGGGAATCACGGTCGGCGTGACTTTGCTTCTGGCGGACATCCTGCTCACCTCGCGGCGCGAGGCGAACTGAACTGTGGTTGGCGCCTCGCCGTGGAATGGGGTATCCCTGCCCGGGCCGGCCGGGCCGGCTCTTTTGGGAAGACAGACGATGAGTTTCACCCGTGTGCTGATCGCGGCCTCGCTGCTGGGAGCCGCCGGCCTCGGCGGCTGCCAATCGGCATCGCACGCCCTGGGTCTGTCAAAGATCACGCCCGACGAGTTCCGGGTCGTCACCAAAGCGCCGCTTATCCTGCCGCCGGACTACGCCCTACGCCCGCCCGCGCCGGGCGAGCCCCGGCCGCAGGAGCTGCAACCTGAGAGCGCCGCCCGCACCGCCCTGCTCGGCCAGAGAGCCGCGGAAGTGCGCTCTGACGGCGAGAAGCTTCTGGTCGCCAAGGCCGGCGGCGACAAGGCCGACCCGTTGATCCGCTATGTCGTCGACGACGAATTCGGCGGCCTGGCTCACAAGGACCGGGGGTTCGCAGACTGGGTGATATTCTGGAAGAAGGGACAGCCGCCGACCGCGCCGGGCGTCGATTCGGCGACCGCCACGCCGGTGGACGCCGCCACAGAAACCACGCGCATCGCCAGCCTGATCGGCGACAAGCCGATCATCATCTCGCGATCGCCCGGCACGAAGATAAAACTGCCCGGTCTGTAGGGCGAGCCGGGCGAACGACGGATGAATCATCCCGGCCGGCCTGAATCTCCATGAGCACCGTCGATCACCAGCGGACGGTTTCGGCGCAGCTCGCCTTCTCCCTGACCATGGTCGGGGTCGCCGCCATGTTGCTGGTGCTGGTGTGGCTGGTGTCGGCGACGCCGGACGGCAGAACATCGGTCGAGGTGATCTCTGGCGCGGGAGCGGTGTTCACCGCCGCGGGTCTCGTCGCCGCCCTCTGGCGAAACACGGTCTTCGTCCGATTGTTGAGCGGTCTGATAGCCCTGTGCGGGGCGATCGAGATGATTCCTCATCTGGCGGGTTTCGGAGGGATTTTCAAAGACATCACGACCACGGAAGGCGGCCTTCCCCATCTGGTGGGTCGACCCAGCCTGTTGATGGCCCTGTTCCTGCTGTTCCTGGCCGCGACACTGCCGACGGCAACCTCATCGCGACCCCGGGTCCGTCTCGCGGCCCTGATGATCATCCGGATCGGCGTCTGGCTGGCGGGGTTCTGGCAGCTGTCGAACGTCGTGCTGATGGGCAAGGTGTCGCGCCTGTTCGAAGGCGTTCCGGCGGCCGGCGTGCAGGTCGTGCTCGCCGTGACAGTGGTCTTCTCGACGGAAATGCTGATGCGCGGCGATCGCCGATGGCTGACATCGCTGTCTGGCGCCGACGACGATTCGGTGGTGGCGCGGCTGATCCTGCCCCTGACCATGGTGCCGATCGTCGGCGGCTATTTCACCATGTTCGGCGTCCGCCTGGCGGGATACCGGCCCGATGTCGGCTATCTGCTCGACATCGAATTGACCGCCGTCGCCTTGCTGCTGATGGGCGCCTGGGCGTTGCGAACGCTTTGGCGTGAACGCCAGGGTCGCGAAAGCCTGGCCAGGACCCTGGAGCTGTCGCCCGTGATCATCCGAGACCGCGACGGCGTGATCCAATATTGGCCGAAGGGCTGCCAGGCGCTTTACGGATGGGCCTCGGAAGAGGCCCTGGGCCGGCCGGCTCACGAGCTGTTGCGCACGCAATATCCCACGTCCCGCGAGGACGCCGAGACCGCCCTGGCCCGCGCCGGCGAGTGGAGCGGGGAGATCCGTCAGGTCACGCGGGACGGGGCCACCCGCTGGATCGCGGTTCGCAGCGTGATCCAGGAAGGCGCCGGCATCGGCGATTCGTCGCAGGTGGTGGAGACCCACACCGACATCACCGACCTGAAGCTGACCGGCGCCGCCCTTCGGGACAGCGAGGACTATCTCGCCCAGGCGGCCGCAACCTACGAGATCGGCATCGCCAGCCACGATGTCCGCACCAATCGCACCATCTTTTCTCCCGAACTGAAACGGATGCTCGGGGTGCCCCGCGGCGGTTTCGGCGGCAGCCTGGAAAAGTTCACCGGCATGTTCCTGGCGGAGGACCGGGAACGGTACTGGCGTGACGCCATCGACGAGGTGCGCGCCCACATGGACCGCAACCAGCACATGGTCCGGGTGCGGCGCACTGACGGCGAAGTTCGGGAACTCAATGGCATCAGGCGCTATATCTATGACGACGATGGCGAACTGACCAAAGCCATCGGCATCTACATGGACGTCACAGCCCAGACCAAGGACAGGGTGGAGCTGGAAGCCCGCGGCGAACGCCTGATCGAAATGCATTCGATGCTCGCCCACGTCTCCCGCCTCAGCGCCATGGGCGAAATGGCGGCGGCGCTGGCGCATGAACTCAACCAGCCGCTCACGGCGGTGGGCAACTCGGTTGGGGCAATCGAAATGATGCTGACGCACCCCGACAAGCCGATCGACGATGTCGCCAGAGGGCGCATCGTTCGCGCCGCCAAGCATGCCCAGACCCAGGCGGTGCGCGCCGGAGAGATCGTCCGTCGTCTTCGCGAGTTCGTCTCCCGCGGCGAGGCCGACACCAAGGCGGAGAACCTGGAACGGCTGGTGGATGACGCCCTGGCTCTTGCGCTGCCGAACCCGGCGTCCGCCCGGGTGGAAATCCGGCTTGAGCTCGGCCGCGACGCACGTGGAATTCTCGCCGACAGGGTGCAGATCGAGCAGGTGCTGGTCAATCTGATCCGCAACGCGGTGGAATCGATGCGGGACCAGGAAACGCAGAGAATCCTCACCATCGGGTCCGCGGTGCAGCAGGACATGGTGGCCGTTCGCGTCAAGGACACAGGACCGGGCGTGTCGTCGGAGGTCGCGGACCGCCTGTTCTCGCCCTTTCAATCCACCAAGGCTGACGGCATGGGGGTCGGGCTTTCGATCTGCCGCCGGATCATCGAGGCCCATGGCGGCCGGATGTGGCTTGAGCCCAGCGACGACGGCGGGGCCGACTTCCGCTTCACCCTAACCCTTTACAGACCGGAGCCGAACCATGGCGATCGATAGGGTCGTTCATATCGTCGATGACGATGACGCCGTGCGCGAATCGGCGGCGCTGTTACTGGAGATCGCTGGCTATAACGTACTGACCTACGCCTCCGGGGTCGCGTTCCTGGAGGCGGTGGCGACGGCGTCTCCCGGCTGTGTTCTCCTCGACATCCACATGCCGCAGATGACCGGCCTGGAGGTCCAGGCCGTGCTGAGAGAGCGCGGAGTGGTCTGGCCGGTGATCGTTCTGACCGGTCAGGGCGATATCGGCATCGCCGTCCAGGCAATGAAGAATGGGGCTTTCGAATTCCTCGAGAAACCGTACCAGAACGAGATCCTGCTCGGGACCATCGCGGAGGCCTTCGAAAGGCTCGAAAGCGTCATTGAGGAAGGCGCCCGCGCCGCCAACGCCCAGGCCCTGATCGCGACGCTCACCCCGCGGGAGCTGCAGATCATGCAGGGGCTGCTCGGCGGCCTGCCAAACAAATTGATCGCCCATGAGCTGGATCTGAGCGTGCGCACGGTGGAGGTCTACCGCGCCAACGTGATGGACAAGCTCGGCGCACGCTCCCTCTCCACGGCGGTCCGCATCGCCATGGCCGCCGGCGTTCAGCCTCTCGGCAGCGTCCGGGACGAGACCTGAGAGGCGGCGCGTCCCCATCATTCGTCTAGTCCTGGCGACCGTCCGACGTATCGCGCTCTCGGACGTATCGGGGAGCCGTCCCGGACCTGTTCAAGGGCGTGGGCAAGCCACCCCGCGGTCCGGGCCACCGCGAATAGGACGAAGGGCGCGTCCTCCGGCAGAGCGAGAGCCTGCGTCAATGCCGCCAGAGCGAAGTCAACATTCTCGCGCGCGCCCGTTGCGTCCTCCACCGCCGCTCTTAGGGCCTCGAGCGGCGCCGGAATACGGAACGATTTCAACAAGGCTCGCGCCCGCGGATCACCGTCTGGATAGAGCCGGTGACCAAATCCGGGGGGAGGTGTCCAGTGGGCGAGGCGGGCCGCCACGATCTGACGCGGCCCCTCTAGATCGGCCGCCGCCGCCAGTCCCTTGACCCGCGCGCCCATGCCGCCGTGCAACGGGCCCGACAGGGTGGCGAGTCCCGCGAGGGTCGCCGCCGCCAAGGACGCGCCTGTCGAGGCGGCGACGCGCGCGGCGAAGGCGGAGGGATTCAACTCATGATCGGCCAACAGCACGAGCGCCCGACGGAGGCTGTCCATGCCCCGCCGGTCGCAGCCCCAGGCGCGGCCGATGCGCTGATGGATCGGGCCCTCTCCCAGCTGTCCGCAAACGGCGTCGGCGACGACGTCGAGCAGCGTCGACGCCTCGTCGTCCAGATCCGAAGCTCGGCGGCCGAGCGCGGGCTGGTCCCCGGCGGTTCGCAAGGCCAGCGCGGCGAACAGCCGCGACCTCATGTCGACGCCCGATGGCGGGGCGGGGCGGGCGAGGCGCGGGAGAGGGACACCGCCGCCACCCCTCAACAATCTGGCCACCGCCTCCAAGGTTTCCACCTCGGCAAGTACAGCCGCGTCCTTGCCGCGATAGAACAGCCGTCCGTCGACGACCGTGGTGATGGCCGACGCCAGCACCGGCTCTCCCCAGGAGATCGCCGCCGCCGCCACCTCCGAGGCCTTCCGACCGCGACTCTTGCGTGTCTGCAGCGCGGCGATATCGCTGGCGCGATACCAGCTTCGGCGGGGATCGTCGGGGTCCGCCCGAGCCTTCACCCGCCCTCGGCTGACATAGGCGTACAGGGTCTGCGGTCGAACGCCCAGTTGTTGCAGCGCTTCGGAGGCGGAGACCCAGGTGGTTTCGTTGACATTGATCATGTTGATCAATCTTGATCCTGTTCCGCCCCCGCGTCCAGATGACGACATCGGTGACATGGAGGCTGGCGATGACGGACTTTGGAGACGGGCTCGAAGGGGTGGTCGCGGCTCACACCGTGCTGTCCGACGTCGACGGCGCGGCCGGACGACTGGTCATCCGCGGTCACGCCCTCGACGATCTGGCGGGCCATTGGCCATTCGAGGCGGTGCTGGGCTTGCTTTGGGACGGTTTCTTCGCCGATCCGCCGGCGCGATGGGATCAGGCTCTGGGCGCGGCGAGGCAGGCGGTCTACGCCGAGGTCACGGCTCTGGACGACAGGCTGCTGTCGACGGGGCTGGTAGAAGCCGTGCGAGCGCTGATGGCGCGGCTGGGCGACGGCGAGTCCGTCGACCTCGCCTTGCGTCTTGTCGCGGCGCCGGCCGTGTTCGGGGCCGCGGCGATCCGCATCGCGGCGGGGAAACGGCCGGTTCCGCCAGATCCGGGCATGGGTCACGCGGCCGACCTCCTGCGCATGACCCGGGGGGGCGCGGCGCGACGCGGCGAAATCGACGCCCTGGACGCCTATCTGGTCACTGTCGCCGATCACGGTCTGAACGCCTCGACGTTCGCCGCCCGGGTGGTCGCTTCGACCCGCGCCGGATTGACCTCGGCCGTTCTCGCCGGCCTCAGCGCCCTGAAGGGTCCGTTGCATGGCGGAGCGCCGGGCCCGGTGATCGACATGCTCGACCAGATCGGCGCCCCTCAGAACGCCCGGCCGTGGCTGGAAGCCTCTCTGGCGCGGGGAGACCGTCTGATGGGTTTTGGACATCGGGTTTATCGCGTGCGCGACCCCCGGGCCGATGCGCTGAAGCGGGCGGTGGCTGGTCTGGCCGCCGACGGAGAGGACGTCACGGGTCGACTCGCCCTGGCCGAGGCCGTCGAGGCGGCCGCGCTGGCCGTGCTGAGGCAGCGCAAACCCGACAGACCCCTTCAGACCAATGTCGAACTCTATACCGCTTTGCTGCTGGAAGCCCTGGGCTTTCCTCCGACCGCCTTCACCGCCGTATTCGCCATGGGCCGGACCGCCGGTTGGATCGCCCACGCCCGCGAGCAGGTGGCGGGCGGGCGGCTGATCCGACCCCAATCGGTCTACATCGGGCCACGCGCGGATGTCGCAGCCTGAGTTTGTCACTACAGGGACGTCGCGCGAGGCCCTATGCTCGGAGCATGTCCGCCGCCGTCCACACCGCCGAACAAAATGCCGCGCTCGCCCGCAACGTGACCCTGCTGTCGGTCCTGACGGCGCTGACTCTGGTGCTGGTCAAGTTCGCCATCTGGGTCGCCAGCGGATCCGTCGCCCTGATGGCCTCGATGGCCGATTCGGGCCTGGACCTGATCGCCTCAAGCGCCACCTTCGTCGCCGTACGATACGCCTCGGCGCCGCCGGACGCCGAACATCGCTACGGTCATGGCAAGGCCGAGGCTTTCGCCAGCCTGCTTCAGGCAGGGCTGGTGTTCGGTTCGGCCGCCCTGATCGGCGAGGAGGCGATACGCCGTCTGTTCGACCCCAAGCCGGTCGTGGAGGAGACCTGGGCGCTGGCCGCCATGGCATTGTCGATCGTGATGACCGCGGGCTTGATCCTCGCCCAGACGCGCCTGCTGCGCCGGGCCAACTCGGTGGCCGTGTCCGCCGATCGTACACACTACGCCGCCGATCTCGCCTCCAATGTCATCGCCTTGGCAGGCATCGCCGCGGCGACACTTCTCGGCGTCGTGAGCCTGGATGCGGTCGCGGCCCTGGTGATCGGCGGCCTTCTGCTTTGGGGCGCGATCGCGGTGTTTCGGGACGCCTCCGACCAGCTCCTCGACCGGGAACTGCCCGACGCCTCCCGGGCGCGAATCGTCGATCTGGTGCTGGCTGATCCATCGGTTCGCGATGTTCACCAGGTGAGGACACGCGCCTCCGGCCCGATCACGCACATCCAGATGCATGCCGATCTCGATCCGGACCTGTCGCTAGAAGCGGCCCACTCCATCCTTGTGGCGGCTGAAAAGCGCATCCTGGCGGCCTTTCCCGCTTCAGACATCATCATTCACCCCGACCCGCGTGGCCGAGCCGAACCCCATGGCGGCGCTTTCGGCGAGGGCTGACGAGCGCAGGGCCCTTCGTCCGGACGAAAAACCCAGCTAGGATTGGCTGAAGTCATGAGCCTCGTCCGCACCCTTCACCACTTTCCCCTCGATCCCGCGTCGCGCCAGGCGCGGCTGGCCTTGGGAGAAAAGCGTCTGCCCTTCAACGAGGAGGTGATTCGGTATTGGGAAATGCCGCCGGCCTTCACCGCGCTCAACCCCTCGGGCTTGACGCCGGTTCTGGTGGAGCAGACCGGCGACCAGACGCTGGTGATCTGCGAAATCCGCGCGATCCTCGAACACCTCGAACAGCAGGCGCCGGCCCTCGATCTGCTTGGGGCCACACCCGGCGACCGGGCGGAGGTGCGGCGACTGCTGCAATGGTTCGACCGCAAATTCGACAACGAGGTGAACGCCTACCTGCTGCATGAAAAACTCGAAAAACGCCTGCTGAAATTGGGCGCGCCGGACCTCGGGGCCATGCGCCAGGGCCGCGACGCGTTGCGCCAGCATCTGATCTACATGAACAGCCTGCTCGACGCCCGCGATTGGCTGGCCGGACGCCGGTTGAGCCTTGCCGATTTCGCGGCCTCCGCCAACATCTCTGTGTTGGATTATTTCGGCGACATTCCCTGGCGCGACTTCACCGCGGTCAAGACCTGGTACATGCGCATCAAGTCCCGTCCGGCGTTCCGCCCCCTGCTCGCCGATCGCTGGCCGGGCCTCGCCCCCGCCAGCTTCTATGACGACCTTGATTTCTGACAGGGCGGCTTTGCCGGCGCCGGGGGATGACGCCAAGGTCTGGATCCGCGACGAGGCCGCCGCATTCGGTTTCGACAGCTGCGGATTCGCCGCCACCGCCGCCGCCTGGACGGCGGCCGGCCGGCTGCGGACGTTTGTCGAGACGGGACGCCACGGCGCCATGACCTGGCTGGCCGAGACCCTTGAAAGGCGACGTCATCCCAATGGCCTCTGGGCCGAGGCGCGCTCGGCCATTGTCGTGGGCATGAACTACGGCCCCGACGCGGATCCCATGACGATCCTGGCGCACCGGACCCGCGCCGCGGTGTCGGTGTACGCCCAGGGTCGCGACTATCATGGCCTGCTCAAAGGCCGGCTGAAAAGCCTGGCTGGCAGACTCAAATGGCGGTTCGGCGGCGAGGTCAAGGCGTTCGTCGACACCGCGCCCCTGATGGAAAAGCCTCTGGCCCAGAGAGCGGGCCTGGGCTGGCAAGGCAAGCACACCAATCTGGTGTCCCGGGACTTTGGCTCCTGGTTGTTCCTCGGTTCGATCCTCACCACGCTCGATCTCGCCCCGGACGCCGCCTCCGCCGACCATTGCGGCGCCTGCCGCGCCTGTCTGGACATCTGTCCGACCGGCGCCTTTCCCGCGCCCTACCAGCTCGATGCCCGGGCCTGTCTGTCCTACCTGACCATTGAGCACCCGGGTCCGATCCCGGATCGATTCCGGCGGGCGCTGGGCAACAGAATCTATGGTTGCGACGACTGCCTTGCCGTGTGTCCCTGGAACAAATTCGCCAGCGTGGCGAGGGAGGCGGGCCTGCATGCCAGGCAAGCGCTGCGAGCCCCCGCCCTGGCCGACCTCGCCGGCCTGGACGACGCTGGCTTCCGCGCTCTGTTCACGGCCAGCCCGATCAAGCGCATTGGGCGGAACCGGTTCCTGCGCAACGTTCTCTATGCGATCGGCAACAGCGGCGAGCCGGCCCTGGCGGCGTCGGCGCGAGCCAGGCTTGAGGACGACGACGAAACGGTTCGCGAAGCCGCCCTTTGGGCGCTCGGCCGGCTGACGGCAAAGCCGCCCGAGGCGAGCGGCGCCTGATCCTCAGTCCGGCCTGGCCTGGGCGGCCTTCGCGCGGCGAAACCCATCGCGCGCCTGCATCGCCTGCCAGTAGGGAACGAGCCTGGCCGGAAAGCTCTCCGCCATGCCCAGCGTCTCGGCCAGCAGCAGGGCGTAGGCGAACGAGATATCGGCCATGGTGAAGCGATCGGCACAGACGAAGTGCTCCCCGGTCATGGTGGAAGCCGCCTTGAGCCTGGCCAGGAACCATTGCCGGTAGTCGTCCGCGGCCTGGGCTGCCCGGCGTTCCGGGGGCTCCAGCCGCGTGTAACGCAACACGATGGTCTGCGGAAAGGTCAGGGTGGCCTCGCCCATGTGCAGGAAATTGAGATAGTCTGCGAAGGCAGGCTCCCGCGCATCAACCACCAGGTCCGTCGGACCATATTTCGCGCCGAGATAATGCCCCATCGCGGCGCTCTCGGTCAGGCGATGTTCCCCGTCAAACATGACCGGAACGGTTCCCAAGGGGTTGATATCCCGGTAGCCGGGCACCAACGCGCGGGGCGGGAAGGGAATCAGGACGAGCTCATAGGGCAGGCCGAGCTCTTCAAGAGCCCAAAGCGCGCGGAATGAACGCGCATCGGCGCAGTGATATAGCTTGATCATGGCGTTTC
Source organism: uncultured Caulobacteraceae bacterium (assembly GCA_903870555.1). Taxonomy (GTDB): domain Bacteria; phylum Pseudomonadota; class Alphaproteobacteria; order Caulobacterales; family Caulobacteraceae; genus Acaudatibacter; species Acaudatibacter boreus. Next base: position 475 of record CAIQDO010000267.1, on the reverse strand, counting down.
CCTGGGCGGCGCGGTTCGAATGTTGTCGTGACTATTCACCCGTGAAGGCTGCGGCGCCAAGCGGCCCGACATCAGGGACCTCGAAATGCTTGCGATTTGGCGAGCCGGCCCCACTATGCCGCATGGCGGATTGATGGGGCGGTCGCACGTCAGGTCCCGGACCGCCCGCAACGGTTCATTCGTTTTCCTCGCCAGGGCGCCAAGCTGACTTCGACCAATCAGCGACACGACCCGCTCGGCGAAACCGCGGAGGCGGCGTGATGACACCGGCGTTGTCCGTCGCGACCCGCAGCCTGCTTCGCATGCTCTATGTCACGGCGGTGTACAGCGCCGAGACCTCTGCGTTCATGCTTGAGACCTACCGGGGCATGACGTCGGAGCAGCGTCGCAAGTTCGAGGCCTGCCGCCGGCTCGAATTGACGATGAGCGGGCGCATTCATGATCACCTCACCCAGGACCTGGGTCTGTCGGTGCG
>CAIQDO010000266.1 GCA_903870555.1 uncultured Caulobacteraceae bacterium | reverse complement strand
GACGAGGCCTATGTCATCCCGTTCGGCGAGGCCAACATCACCCGGGATGGCAAGGACGTCACCGTTGTGGCCCTGTCCCTGATGGTGAACCGCGCCAACGAGGTGGCGGACCGGCTGCGCAAGGAAGGGATCTCGGTCGAGGTGATCGATCCACGCACCACCAGCCCGCTCGACCTCGACTCCATTCTGGAGTCTGTCGAGAAGACCGGTCGCCTCGTCGTGGTCGACGAGAGTCCGCCCCGTTGCTCGCTGGCGGCCGACATCGCCGCACAGGTCGCCGAGCACGGCTTCGATCTGCTCAAGGGGCCGATCCTCACCGTCACCTGCCCCCACACGCCGGTGCCCTTCTCTCCCGCGCTCGAGGATCTCTACATGCCCTCGGTCGACCGGATCGAGGCTGCTATCCGCAAGGCGGCCGGCCGGTGAGCCTTCACGCGCTCACCGTGCCCAAGTGGGGCCTGGCGATGGAGGCGGGGACGCTCACCGGCTGGCTGGTAAGCGAGGGCGACACTGTCTCGGTTGGTCAGGAGGTGGCCGAGATCGAGACCAGCAAGATCGCCAATGTGCTGGAGGCGCAGAACGGCGGCGTGTTGCGGCGGCGCGTCGCCGAGGAGGGCGATGTCAAGGCCGTGGGCGCCCTGCTTGGCGTGCTGTCCGACGCCGGCGAGGCCGAGGCCGAGGTGGAGGCCTTCATCGCCGACTACGTCGCGCGCGTTGCCACCGAGGTCGCGTCAGCCGTCGCGGCGCCGGTCGCGGAAACGATAAAGGTCGGGGGACGGACGATCCGTTTTCTCAGGGCGCCGACTGCGTCGGAGACCCCGCCTGCGCCTCTGGTGTTGATCCACGGTTTCGGTGGCGATCATCGGAACTGGATGCTCAACCAGGGTGTGCTTGCGGCGGACCGGGACGTCTACGCCATTGACCTCGCGGGTCATGGCGGTTCGACGAAGGATGTCGGAGACGGCGGCCTGGACACGCTCGCGGCGGACGTGACCGCCTGGCTCGACGCCATTGGGGCGCCCAGCGCTCACCTGGTTGGCCATTCCATGGGCGCCGGCGTCGCGCTCAGTCTGACGCTGGCGCATCCTGGACGGGTCCTCTCGCTGACCGGCATCTGCGGCGCCGGCTTCGGCGGCGTGCTCAACCGCGATTATGTCGAGGGCTTTGTCGCCGCGAAGAAGGTGAGGGATCTCAAGCCGGTGGTCGGGCTGCTGTTCGCCGATCCGCGAATGGCCACCCGAGAGATGCTCGCCGATCTGATCGCCTCGACCCGAATCGACGGCGTGCCGGCGGCGCTACGGCTGCTGATCGACAACGCCTTGGCGGCAGACCGGCTTGCCGCCCTCCACGATCGGTTGGGCGAGGTGACGGTTCCGGTCCTGTCGATCTTTGGCTCGGAAGATCGGGTGATGCCTGCGCCGACTGTCGACGCCCTCCCTGGTGAGGTTCTCGTCATCGAAGGCGCCGGACACATGCCCCACCTTGAGGCGGCTGCAACGGTCAACGCCTGGATCGCCGCCTTCATCGGCCGCCACGATTAGCGGCTCAGGGGCGACGAACCGGGCGCTTTGCCCAGTCGTCAGACCAGGGTGGAGTTCTGGGCCGTCGGCGTCTGCCAGGGGGTGGGCCGGAACATGGCTGGGCGAGAAGCCAAGGCGTTGTCGCGCGGCGTGATCAGGAACCCCGCCCTGGCTACCGCGTCGCCCGCGGTTCTGCGGGAGGTGAGGACCGCCAGCGGCGCCGCGAACAGCAGCGGCAGGACGATCGGGGCGAAGCAGAGCGCCAGATCGGGCCGGAAACACAGGACGGTTGCGAAACCCAGGCCGGTCAGCATCTGGCAGCTCATGGCGCGAAAGGCGTCGGACCAGGACAGGCCCGCGGAGTCGCGCGCCTGGGGGCGCCAGCCCACGTCGCTGCCGCGGAACGTGCGCAGGACGGCCTGGGTGTTGGCCATCATGAAGATCGGGGCGAGCGCCATGGACAGCAGGATCTCCAGGGTGATCCCCTTGACCACCGCGGCGGTCCCGCCGAACGCGCGACGTTCCTCGCGGCGGCTCAACACCAGCACCCCGCCCAGCAGTTTGGGACCCATCAGCATCAGTCCTGACAACAGCCCGGTCAGCATGAACGGCGAAAAGCCAGGATGGAGGAGGTACCAGAACGAGGACCAGTCGACCGGGTAGCCAAGCTGAAGGGCGAGACCGATGACCAGGCCGAAGAACCACATCGGCGAGGACACATAGGCCATCACGCCCATGGCCAGTTGCAGGCGATTGATCGGGTGAAGGCCGGGCGCCCGGATCAGGGCGATGTGCTGCAGATTGCCCTGGCACCAGCGTTGATCGCGCTGGATGAAATCGAGGATGGTCGGCGGCGTCTCTTCGCAGCTGCCATCGAGCGCCGCGGTGACGTGAACGGCCCAGCCGGCCCGACGCATCAGGGCGGCCTCGACGACGTCGTGGCTGAGCACATGCCCGCCAAAGGGCTTCTCTCCCTCAAGGATCGGCAGGCCGGCGCAGGAAGCGAAGGCCCGGGTGCGCAGGATGGCGTTGTGGCCCCAATAGCTGGCCTCGGCGCCGGTCCACCAAGCCAGACCGGCGGCCGCCACGCGGCCGTACATCCGCACGCCGAATTGCTGGAGCCGGGCGAACAGGGTGGTCGCGCCGGTGATTGTGGGCGCGGTCTGGATCAGGCCGACTCCGGGGTGACGCTCCATCGCGTCGACCAGCCGCAGGACGGTCACCCCGGCCATGGTGCTGTCGGCGTCGAGGACGATCATGAACTCATAGGCGCCGCCAAACCGTCGAACCCAGTCGGTGATATTGCCAGCCTTGCGCTCGTGATTTTCCGGACGCCGACGCATGTAGGCCCGACTGTGGGTGTTCTGGCGCAAGGCGCGGAAGGCGATCCGTTCGGCGAGGGCGATCGATTCGCTTGTCGAATCGCTGAGAACAAACAGGTCAAACGCTGACGACGCCCCAAGTCGAGCGAGTGACGCATCCAGAGCGGCGAGACGGCCGAACGCCGCGGTGGCGTCCTCGTTGTAGACCGGCATCAGCAAGGCGGTGCGCTGGGTTGGCATTGGCGGATGGTGTTGAAATCGCAGGTCGTCCTGCTCGCGGCCCATCATCAGCACCCAGAGGCCGGCGACCGCGTTGCAGAACCAGCAGGCGATGGCGGCCGCGAGCAGCACGAAGACGCCGAACCCGATCGCTTCTAGTCCCGCGAAGCCTTTGCGGGCATAGAGCAGGTAGGGGCCGATAGCGAGCAGCGCGGTCAGCACCAGGGCGCCGCCGAACACGGCCACCCGCCGCGCCGCGACTCCGTCAGGAGACGTCGATGGCTGTCGTTTGGCGCGAGCGTCGGCGTCGTCGACCGTCTGGCGGGGCATCGCCAGGCGAGAT
>CAIQDO010000265.1 GCA_903870555.1 uncultured Caulobacteraceae bacterium | reverse complement strand
CGTCACATGGCGACGCTCGTCCTCGACCGGCGCGGCGGCGAGCGGGGCCGCGAGCAGAACCCCGCAGTCGCCGCAGAATCGTTTGCCGCCAGGGTCTTCAGAGCCGCACGCCGTACACCGCATGATTCAATGTAGGGCTTATCCGACAGGGCTTGACTATCCCTCCGACGCCGAATTCGCCGGGACGCGACCCAGGCGCCACAGGATCACCGGTCCGTCGTCGTCCCGGGTCTCGCGGGCCGCCTCCACGAAGCCGTTGCGGACCAAAACCCGCTGCGACGGCAGGTTGTCGACGGCGGTGACCGCCTGCACGGCGTCGATCTCGCGGTCAGCCAGAATCGCCCGCGTCAAGAGCGCCACCGCCGCGGCGGCGTGGCCCCGCCGACGACGTTCCGGCGCGACGCTGTAGCCGATCTCGGCGTCACGGTCCGACCCGCCCGGACGCGACCGCCCGCACAGGCCGACGACTTCGCCGCCGGCGATCATCAGCCAGGTCGCAGGATCGGCGTCGCCGCCTGCGGAGAGGTGGATCGACCTGACGAGCCGGACGACCTCCGGGGCGTCGACGCCTCCCGGCGGCAGGCGCAACCCGTCGCGGCCGGCCCCCTCGCCCAGCATCCAGGCAAAATCAGCGTCCCGGCAGGGGACGAGGCGAAGTCCCGGCTTCCTCAACGCGTTCCTGCTGATCTCGGGTGGACTCATGGTGGATCGTTTATGTCCGCGTCGAGATCGGCGTGACCGCTCCGGGAGTGGTGTTTTCCGTCGGCCTGTGACGAAAGTCGAGACCAGGGTCAGCGAGGGAGACTTGAGACTTTGACGGCGAGCGAAACGACTCCCCCGGCGGCGTCGGAAGGCGGCCTGTTCGGTCAGCCGCGCGGCCTCTGGGTTCTGGCCGGCACGGAACTGTGGGACCGGATCTCGTTCCACGGCATGCAGGCCCTGCTGGTGCTGTACATGGTCGGCCAGCTGCTGGCGCCAGGCCATGTCGAACACATAGCCGGCTTCGCCGCCTTCCGAGGCGTCATCGAGGGCGTCACCGGCCGGCTCTCGATCCAGGCCCTGGCGACCCAGATCTTCGGCCTCTATGTCGGCCTGGTCTATTTCACGCCGGTGTTCGGCGGTTGGCTGGGCGACAGGGTGCTGGGCCGGACCTGGGCCGTCAGCCTCGGCGCCCTGCTGATGACGGCGGGCCATTTCTGCATGGCCTTCGACACCTCGTTCCTGGCCGCCTTGCTGTTGTTGATTCTCGGCGCCGGTCTCCTGCGCGGCAACCTGTCGCCACAGCTGGGCGAGCTCTACGCCCCCGGCGACCGGCGGCGGGACATGGCCTTCCAGATCTATGGCGCCTCGGTCAATCTGGCCGCCTTCATCGCCCCCCTCGTCACCGGCGCGCTCGGTCAGGCCTACGGTTGGCATGTCGGCTTCGCCTTCGCCGGTTTCGGCATGCTGTTCGGCCTGCTGGTCTATCTGCTCGGCGGCCGCTGGGCGGGGCTGACCGCCGCGCGCGCCGCGCGGGGGACCCGACCCGTTCATCCCAGGCTGACCGCCGCCGACGGGCCGATCATCGCCCACCTGCTGGTGATGATCCCGGCTTCGGCGCTGTTCTGGATCGCCCAGTCGCAGGTGTGGAACACCTACAACCTGTGGGCGCGCGACCATGTGGAGCTCCGGTATGGCGACTTTACCATGCCCGTGCCGTGGCTGCAGTCGCTGGACGGGCTGGCGCCGTTCCTGCTGCTGCCCCCGATCCTGGCCCTGTGGCGGTGGCAGGCGCGGCGGGGACGGGAGCCGGCCGAGGCGACCAAGATCGCCATCGGCTGCTTCATCTTCGCCGCCTCGACGCTGTGGCTGGCCGCCGCATCGCTGGTGGTCGACGACCATGGCCGCAGCCCGCTGATCTGGGCCATCGTCTTTCATCTGACCTCGAACGCCGGCTGGGTGTTTTTCGCGCCGACCGTCAACGCCCTCTACTCCAGGATGGGCCCGACGGCGGTGAACGCCACCCTGATGGGCTGCAACACCCTATCGGTGTTTCTTGGCAGCATCGTCAGCGGTCGGATGGGCGGCCTTTACGAGACCCTGGCGCCCGGACCGTTCTGGGCGCTTCACGCCGCCCTCGTCGGGCTGGGCGGCCTGTTGTGGCTGCTGATGGGCTCGCGGCTGCGCAAGGCGTTCGGCGGATAGGGAAGGCGCCGTTGGGGCAATCTTGCCCGTCGCGCCAAGGCGGCGTTAACGTGGCCGTCGAAACGTTCCACGACCCGGCCGCCTCAAGACAAGGGACGTCGGGCCCCCTCAGGAAGACCCGGCCATGAAGACCCGCATCACCGAACTGTTCGGCATCCAGCATCCGATCATCCAGGGAGGCATGCATTTCGTCGGCCTCGCCGAGCTGGCCTCGGCGGTGTCCAACGCCGGCGGCCTCGGCCTGATCACAGGCCTGACCCAGCGCACGCCCGAGGATCTGGCCGCCGAGATCGCCCGCTGCAAGACCATGACCGACAAGCCCTTTGGCGTGAACCTGACGTTCCTGCCGTCGGTGACGCCGCCCGACTACCCGGGCTATGTCCGGGCGATCATCGACAGCGGCGTCAAGGCCGTCGAGACGGCCGGCAACAATCCGGTCAAGTGGATGCCGATGCTCAAGGAGGCCGGCATCAAGGTGATCCACAAATGCACCTCCGTCCGCCACGCCCTGAAGGCCGAATCGATCGGCTGCGACGCCATCAGCGTCGACGGCTTCGAGTGTGGCGGCCACCCGGGCGAAGACGACGTGCCGAACTTCATCCTGCTGCCGCGGGCGGCGGAAGAGCTGAAAATCCCCTTCGTCGCCTCCGGCGGCATGGCCGACGCCCGCTCGCTGGTGGCGGCCCTGGCCATGGGCGCCGACGGCATGAACATGGGCACCCGCTTCATGGCCACCGTCGAGGCCCCGATCCATGACAACGTCAAGCAGGCGATCGTGGCGGCCACCGAACTCGACACGCGGCTGGTGATGCGCTCCCTGCGCAACACCGAGCGGGTGATGGTCAACGCCGGCGTGGACCGGCTGATCGAGAAGGAAAAGGCGCTCGGGTCCGCCCTGAAGTTCGAGGACATCATCGGCGAGGTGGCCGGGGTCTATCCGGCGGTGATGCAGAAGGGCGAGATGGACGCCGGCGCCTGGTCCTGCGGCATGGTCGCCGGCCTGATCCACGACATCCCCACCTGCAAGGACCTGATCGACCGGATCATGGCCGAGGCGACGCAGATCATCCGCGGCCGTCTGGAAGGCATGCTGGCGGACTAAGGACCCAGGCGACCGCCCCCTCCACCGCCTCCGGCGGTCCCCCTCCCCCGCTTCGCAGGGGAGGATAACAAAATCAACACCTTAATCCTCCGCTGCGAAGCGGGGGACGGGGCCGCGCCCGAAGGGCGTGGTGGAGGGCGCGAACTCCGCCCTACTTTGGCAGCGCCGCCAGGACCTGGATGATGGCGGGGCCGATCAGGACCACGAACAGTGGCGGCAGGATGAACAGGATCATCGGCACGGTGAGGGTCGCGGGCAGGCGCGCCGCCTTCTCCTCGGCCTTCATCATCCGCATGTTGCGGAACTCGCTGGCGAGCACCCGCAGGGCCTGGGCCAGGGGCGTGCCGTATTTCTCGGTCTGGGTCAGGGTG
>CAIQDO010000264.1 GCA_903870555.1 uncultured Caulobacteraceae bacterium | reverse complement strand
CGGAAAAATCCGGATCGCAACCGGGCGGGTTGCAGGCGCATATCCGTCGCTGAGGTTCCGGGTCGGCGACGCCCGCGCCCGGGGCCGTGCGGATCGACTACGCCTTCTCCGGCGCGGGGCTCACCGGCAAGGCCACATCCTTCTGGGACAGCCGCGACGGCCGGTTCGTCGACACCCTCGACGCGGGTCCAGCCAGCCAGACCCAGGGGTTCGACGGCGCGCGTCTGTGGGGCAAGGACGCCTCCGGGGCGGTGACCAGCGAGAACGGCGGCGAGCAGCGGGCCCTGGCGATCAACGATTCCTATCGCCGGGCCAATCTGTGGTGGCGGACCGACCGGGGCGGCGCGGCGATCGCGGCTCTCGGCGTCAAAAGTGACCCGGCGGGCGGCGCCTTCGACGTGCTGGCGGTGACGCCGCGCGGGGGCAAGGCCTTCGAGGCCTGGTTCGACACGGCCAGCCATCGTCTCGCCCGGATCGTCGAGCCCCAAGGGGCCGGAACGATCACCACCGTCTATGCCGAATACCGCCCGGCGGCCGGGATGATGATTCCCTGGCGCACCACGGTCGACGACGGCGAGGGGGCGAAATTCGTCCAGACCCTGACCGTCATCCAGGCCCGCGCCGAAGGCCCGCCGGCCGCCGCCGCCTTCACCGCGCCCCAGGCGGTGATCGCCGACTTCGCCCTCGACGGCGGGACGTCACGGACCGTGATCCCGTTCCAGCTGATCAACAACCACGTCTACGCCGAGGCCTCGGTGAACGGCAAAGGGCCGTTCCGGTTCATCTTCGACACCGGCGGGGTCAATCTGGTGACGCCGACGCTCGCCAAGACCCTGGGCCTGACGGTGCAGGGCCAGTTCGACGCCCACGGCGCCGGCGAAGGGATCATGGAGGCCGGCCTGACCCGGGTGGAGTCGCTGAAGGTCGGCGACGCCCGGCTGAAGGATCAGGTGTTCACGGTGCTCCCCCTGGACGGCATGTCTGACATCGAGGGGGTCGACGAGCAGGGCATGGTCGGTTTCGAGACCTTCCGCCGGTTCATCACCCGCATCGACTATGGCGCCGGGACCATCACCCTGATCGATCCGAAGGCCTTCGATCCGGCCGACGCCGGGACGGCGATCCCGTTCGAATTCAGCGCGCACGACCCCGAGATCGCCGGCGCCTTCGAGGGTGTCCCCGGCCGTTTCATCATCGACACCGGCTCGCGCGCGGAACTGACCCTCAACCGCCCCTTCGCCGAACGCATCGCCCTGCGGGCCAGACACCCCAAGGGAATCGACGCTGTGGACGGCTGGGGCGTCGGCGGCCCCTCCCGCGCCTATGTCACGCGCGGCGCCGTCTTCGCCCTGGGACCGGTGGTGGTGAAGAGCGTGGTGACCTCGGCCGGAACCCAGGCCAAGGGCGCCTTCGGCGGCGACGACTCCCAGGGCAATATCGGCGGCGGCCTGCTCAAGCGCTTCGTCGTCACCTTCGACTACGCCCATCAGATCCTCTACCTGAAGCCCCGCACCGGGCCGATCGCCGACGCCGGAACCTTCGATCGCGCCGGGATGTGGTTCAACCGCGCCGCCGACGGCTTCAAGGTGGCGGACGTCACCGCGACCGGTCCGGCCCAGGCCGCGGGGGTGAAGGTCGGCGACGTCATCACCGCCGTCGACGGCCAGGCCGTCCAGGGCCAGGGCCTGCACGAGCTGCGGGTGAGGCTGAGAACCGCCGCCCCGGGAACCGTGTTGACCCTGACGCTGCGGCGAGACGGACAGGCTCTCACCACGGCCGTGACCCTGCGCGACCTGATCTGACGCCGCGGCGGCTGGACCGCGGGGCGCGCGCAAGCTAACGGGCGGTATGAGTTCGAGGGTGCGGGCTGCCTATGACGCGAGGATCGCCGCCGGGACGATCGCGGCCGATCCGGCCCAGGTCGAGGCGGTGGAAGCGCTCGGGCGCGTCGAACGCGATCTGGCGGCGCTGAAACCCGCCGGACTGTTTCGCAAGCCCCAGGGCGTCCGGGGCGCCTATGTCTGGGGGCCGGTGGGTCGCGGCAAGTCGATGCTGATGGACCTGTTCTTCGACACCGCGCCGATCGCGCCCAAGGCCCGTCTGCACTTCCTCGACTTCATGGCCCGGGTCCACAGACTGGTGAACGCCTGGCGCCAAGGCGACGCCGCCGCCCGCAAGGCGCAGTTCGGCCAGGCCAGGGGCGAAGACCCGATCCCGCCGGTGGCCGACGTCCTGGCGGCCGAGGCGCGGTTGCTGTGCTTCGACGAACTGCAGGTCACCGACATCGCCGACGCCATGATCCTGGGGCGTCTGTTCGAGGCCCTGTTCGCCCGGGGCGTCACCCTGGTGTCGACCTCCAACCGCGCGCCGGACGACCTCTATCGCGACGGCATCAATCGCCAGTTGTTCCTGCCGTTCATCGCCATGCTCAAGGCGCGGATGGACATAACGCCCCTGGCGGGCGAGCGCGACTATCGCACCGAGCGGCTGCGGGCGGCGGGGACCTGGTTCTCGCCGATCGATCCCGACCATCAGCGCACCTTCGATGCGCTGTGGACCGACATGCTCGGCGGCGACGCCGAGACCGGCGCCACTCTCGAGGTGCTGGGACGGCGCGAGCACTTCCCGCGGGCCGTCCACACCCTGCTGCGCGCCCACTTCGCCAGCCTGTGCGTCCACGCCCTCGGCCCCGAGGACTACCTCGCCCTGGCCGGCCGGTTCCACACGGTGTTCCTCGAACAGGTCCCAAGGCTCGGCCCCGAACGCCGCAACGAGGCGCGGCGCCTGGCGATGCTGATCGACGCCCTCTACGAGGCCCGCGCCCGGCTGGTGGTGCTGGCGTCGGCCGAGCCGGACGGCCTCTATCCCGCCGGCGACCAGGCCTTCGAGTTCGAACGCACCGCCTCGCGACTGAAGGAAATGCGCTCGGCGGACTGGGTCGGACGGGGCTGATTCCGCCACTTGCCAAGCCTGGGCGCCTCTGCGATAAGCCGCGCTCTGAATTTCGGGACCTGTCGGGTCCCGGAGGAGTGCGGGCGTAGCTCAGTGGTAGAGCACAACCTTGCCAAGGTTGGGGTCGAGAGTTCGAATCTCTTCGCCCGCTCCAAAATTCAGAAGCCGAAACAAGATGATAGACACCCCCGCCCTTAACGGCGGCGGGCCGTCTTGGCGGTCGGCGGCCATTCGCCCCGACCTGCGGTGGTTGATAATTTCTGTCAAAGGCAATCAGCGTGCACGCCCGGCGTTGGGCCGAGTGCTGGAGGCGATCCGTGCCCTTGCCGCCTGGCGGCGAAGGCATCGCAAAATTCAACACCGGGGTCCATTGCCCGCATCGGTGTCTGAAGGAGCCGAACCGTCCGCGACATAATGGGTGTGGCCTTGGACACGTCGGCGCTTGGCTTGGCCGATCTGGCGGCGCTGCGCGATGCGGCCCGACCGGGCGCGGCGTTCGAAGGGTTTCCTGCGCCGATGGCAATCGACTGGACACCCTGTCTCGTTCGCCGAACGGCCGTGATCGCCTTCGAGACTTGATTCGCCTAGCCATTGCGGGCTCCCTAACAACATGACCGCCGCCCCAACCGTCCCCCATGTCGTCGACGAAGCCGATGCCCCGCTGGAGGCCTGGAACGATCCCGTGCGCGGGGTGGTGACCTGGCGCACCCTGCTCAGCGGCGACCGCACGCCGACCCGGGGCCTGACCCTCGGGGTGGCCGAGGTCGTCGAACAGGTCGGCGCCGAGGCGCGGTTGCACCGGCACGCCCAGGACGAGGCCTACTATGTGCTCTCGGGCGAGGGCGTGCTGAACGTCGACGGGGTCGAGCATCCGCTGTCGGCGGGCTCGACCGCCTTCATTCCGGGAAACGCCTGGCACGCCGCCCGGGGCGTCGGCACGGAACCGCTGCGCCTGCTTTACGTGTTCCCGGCCGATTCCTTCGCCGACGTCGTCTACGAGTTCCCGGACGGAACGCCCTAGAAAGCCCCCGGCGGCGGCGGGGCGAGGCTGTCGACCAGCGCCGACAGGCCGTCGGCGTAGCGCCGCTTCAATTCGAACCAGTAGGGATCGCCGTTCTCGACGGTGACGAGGTTGTCGGCCGAAAAACTGTCGGCCGAATAGCGCAGCAGGTCGATGGGCGGCCCGACCGACAGGTTGCTGCGGATGGTGGCGTCGAAGGACAGCATCGCCAGCTTGGCCGCCTCGTCCAGCGAGGTCTCGTGGCTGAGCACGCGGTCGAGGATCGGCTTGCCGTATTTGGTCTCGCCGATCTGCAGGAAGCGGGAGCGGCTGGACGCCTCGACGAAGTTGCCGGCCGAATAGATCTGGAACAGCCGCGGGGCCTCGCCGGCCACCTGGCCGCCGACCAGGAAGCTGCCGGTCGGGTCGCCATAGGGCTGCACATAGCTTCGGTCGCGATCGACCACCGACCGCAGCAGCGAGCCGACCATCTCGGCGACATTGAACAGGCTCTTGGCGGCGTGCACGTCCCGGGCGGCGTCACCGCCGCCGGCCGCCTGACGAAGCTGGGTGACCACCGACTGGGTGGTGGCGAGGTTGCCGGCCGACAGGATGGCGATCACCCGGTCGGGTTGGGTGATCAGGGCCATCTTGCGGGCCAGGGCGATCTGGTCGACCCCGGCGTTCGACCGCGAATCGGCCGCCATCACCAGGCCGCCGGGCAGCAGGATCCCCAGGCAATAGGTCATAGGCGCGCTCCCCCGCTCCCGCCCGTGTCGCGGACCGGTCGGAGCCTAGCACCTGCGGGCCCGAAGGCCAGCCTCGCGACGGCGATGTGTGGTTAGCTCGTGATGTGTCCGGAGTTCGTAGCTCGTGAAGTGACCGGTCCTATGTCGCCTGGGAACAGGAGACGCGGATGGACCGGGCACGGATCAACGAGGGCGTACGACGGATGCGATTTGAGGATTTG
>CAIQDO010000263.1 GCA_903870555.1 uncultured Caulobacteraceae bacterium | reverse complement strand
TTGATGCGCGCATCCACGCTGTGCGGGGTCAGCCTGGCCAGATCGATTGTGCCGCAGCCTACCGCGCACTCACTGCCAACAGCGAGATTCGAAAATCGCACCTGGACGGCGACGACCGCGTTCAGGATCCCTACTGCCTGCGCTGCCAGCCGCAAGTGATGGGCGCCGCCCTGACCATCCTGCGCCAGAGCGCCGAGACCCTGGCCGACGAGGCCAACGGCGTCACTGACAATCCGCTGATCTTCCCGGGCGAGGGCGAGGCCCTGTCCGGCGGCAACTTCCATGCCGAGCCGGTGGCCTTCGCCGCCGACATCATCGCCCTGGCGCTGTGCGAAATAGGCTCCCTGGCCGAACGGCGGGTGGCGATGCTGGTCGACCCGGCCCTGTCGGGCCTGCCCGCCTTCCTCACCCCCCGCCCCGGCCTCAACTCCGGCTTCATGATGGCCCAGGTCACCGCCGCCGCCCTGGTGTCGGAGAACAAGCAGCGCGCCTATCCGGCCAGCGTCGATTCGATCCCGACCTCGGCGAACCAGGAAGACCACGTCTCCATGGCCGCCCACGGCGCCCGTCGCCTGCTGGCCATGGCCGACAACGCCCGCGGCGTGGTGGCGATCGAGTTGATGGCCGCGGCCCAGGGCTGCGACTTCCACCGGCCGCTGGTGTCCAGCGCCGTGCTGGAAAAGGCCCGGGGCGTGCTGCGCGACCGCGTGCCCCATCTGGAGGACGACCGGCTGATGGGGCCGGACCTCGAAGCCGCCATCGCCCTGGTGGCGGCGGGCGCGATCCTGCCGGACCCGCGAGCGCTGACGCTGCCGGGGGTGGAGGAACGGTCGTGAAGGAGGGAACGGGCTGGCTCGAAATCATCAGGGGCGACGCCCCGCTGATCGTCAGCTTTCCGCACACCGGGACAGACATTCCCGCCAGCATCGAGGCGCGCCTCGTTTCGCCGTGGCTCGGTCGCCGTGACGCCGACTGGTGGGTCGGGCGGCTGTACGGGTTCGCGCGGGACCTCGGCGCCACCACCGTATGCACGGCGATCTCCCGCACCGTAATCGACGTCAACCGCGACCCGAGCGGCGTCTCCCTCTATCCCGGCCAGACGGTGACCGAGCTCTGCCCCACCACAACCTTCGACGGCGAGCCGCTATATCGGCCGGGCGCGGCGCCGACCGAGGCGGAAATCGCCGAGCGGCGGGCACGGTGGTTCGATCCCTATCACCAGGCTCTGAAGGCGGAGGTAGCGCGGCTGCGCGCCGTCCATGGCGCCGTCGTGCTCTACGACGCCCATTCGATCCGCTCGCGCATTCCCCGCCTGTTCGACGGCGAGTTGCCGCACTTCAACCTCGGTACGAACGGCGGCCGAAGCTGCCATCCGCGCCTGACCGCCGCCGTCGAACGCGCCTGCGACGCCTCGCCCTTCAGCCGCGTCACCGACGGCCGCTTCAAGGGCGGCTCGATCACCCGTGGCCACGGTCGGCCGGACGCGGGCGTCCACGCGATCCAGATGGAGCTGGCCTGTCGCGGCTACATGGACGAACCGGCCGGCCCGCCGACGCCTGAAACCTGGCCCTCGCCCTTCGATCCCGACCGCGCGGCGGCGATGACTCTGGCCCTCACCGGCGTCCTCGAAGCCTGCCTCGCCGTCGCCCCGTCCCTCGCCTCACCGGAGCCCGCATGACCCGTCTCGACAATAGCCGCGTGATCCGCAGCCCTCGCGGCTCGACCCTCAGCGCCCAAAGCTGGCTGACCGAGGCGCCGCTGCGGATGCTGATGAACAACCTCGATCCCGACGTCGCCGAGCGGCCGGAGGAACTGGTGGTCTATGGCGGCATCGGCCGCGCCGCACGCGACTGGGAGAGCTTCGACGCCATCTGCGCCACCCTGCGGCGGCTGCGCGACGACCAGACGCTGCTTGTGCAGTCGGGCAAGCCGGTCGGGGTGTTCGAGACCCACGCCGACGCCCCGCGGGTGCT
>CAIQDO010000262.1 GCA_903870555.1 uncultured Caulobacteraceae bacterium | reverse complement strand
CGAATGCATGCCGGCGGCGCGGCTTTGTTCGCCCTTGGAGCGGACGTAGATCTTGCTGGCCTCGTCGTCGCCGACCAGCACCACGGCCAGACCCGGCTGCAAGCCGTGGACGGCCTTCAGATGAGCGACCTCAGCCGTGACTTTCGCCCGCAGGTCGTCCGCCCTGGCCCTGCCGTCGATGAGAATGCAATCGGTCATCGGGTCCACGTGTTGGTTCGGCGTCGCACCGGTTCAATCGGTTCCATACAGCGAGTCGAACGGTTCGACCTTGCCGGACTCGACATCGGACACCGAGACCTCGGGCCAGCCAACCCGTCCGGCCGCGCTCACGCGCCAGGCCGCGACGATCAGGTCGCGGAGCGCCCCCGCCCCCGCCCCCAGACGCATCGCGGCAAAGTCGCGCCCCCTGGGATCGCCCGCGGCGAGGCCGCCAGCGAGTTGCAGCTCATAAAAGGGGACGACCTGCCGGCTGGTGGCGGCCAGATAGTCCGCCGTCCACCGCGCGATGTCTGGACCGACCTCAACCGGCGGCGACATGGCCGCGCTTACGGCCGGCTGCGTCACCGAGCGATGGACCAATTCGCCCTCGAAGGGGCCGTGAACCGGGGCCAGGGTGAAGCCTCGCGGGTTTGGGCCGGGCCGCCAGCCGTTGAAATGGATGGTCACGTGCAGCGGTTGGCTGCCGTCCCCCACGTAGTGGGCCAGAACACCAGCGTCCCGAAGCGCCAGATCCTGCCGTTCGGCGAGGTCGGTCAGAAACCAGGCCCTGTGGGACGTGTCGGTGGTCCTCGCCGCGGCGGCGGCGTCGGCTCGCCAATAGGCCAGATCCTTGGCCAGCTGCTGCCAGCTGTCGATGATCGAATAGGGAAGATACCCGGCCTTCCAGCTGTCGGCCCCCACCGAGCGGAGCGCCGTGTCATAGGCCGCCCGCGTTTCGGGCAGCGCGGCCAGCGGCGGTCCGCCGAGGATGGCGCCATTGTCGTCCAGATCGAGAAAGTGCGCGGGATCGCGATCCGCGTCATGGGTCTTTCCGGCCCCCCTCCAGCGGTCCGGCTCGCGGGCCAGTTCCCCCACCGCCGCAACCGCCGACGAATCGCGCAGGAAGGCCGGCAAGTCGGTCGGCAAGCCCGCGATCGCCGCTCGACCGATCAGGCGATGGCCGGCGGCGCCCCAGGCGAGGGCCTGTCCGGCGACAAGGCAGACACTTGCGCATACCGCCGACAGGCGAAGCAGGTTTCGAGATTGAGTCATCCCCCTTCATGGTGGCGCGATGGCGCGCAGGTCAAGCCGACGCGCCGCCGCAGGGTATCGGGCGGCAGCCCGTTCTATATTTCCCTATAGTGTAACAACCCTCGTTTTACGGTATATTGCAGTATAATCGCTGGAACGACGCGTTCGACCGGCGCGCAAGGCATCAGCGATCACAGAGCGTTGGCACAGAAATCAGGCGCCCCGCGAACAGAACTCAACTGCATTGGAACCCGGCGCTTCGGCGACCGGACGCGACATGACGCACGGGGTGACGGCTTGCCTAATCTGGGCGCATTGGCTAACAACACCCTATCGAGCCGTCAGGCGCCGCGGAGACACGCGTTTGAAGCCCTTCCTGGCTTGCCTCACCGCCCTTGCCGTCGCCCTGCCTCTGCAGGCGGCGCACGCTGAATCCAGCGATCCGATCGGCGAACTGATCGGGCAAGTCGCGGCGCAGGTCGAACCCTTCATCGAGACTTTCGGCCTCAAGGCCACGCTCTACCATCTCGGCCATGGCATGCACGACCGCGACTCCCTTGGATGCAAGGTGGTGCCGATGCGCACGGCGGCGGTGGACGGGGTCGACGTGAAGCGACACACCCTGCTCTACATCAAGGAAACCGTCGGCATGCTGATGCCGGACGGGCGTCGCCATGACGGCTATTGGTTCGCCTCGGACGTCGGCGCGGCGATCCACAAGGGGCGGATCGACCTGTTCACCGGCGCCAGCCAGTCGTCGATGAAGCCGCTGCTGGGCCTGAACCTCGCCACCCTGACGGTGGCCCGGGTCGGCGAATTCCAGGGCTGCCCCTCGGCCTGACGAGCCCGCCGCCGCCGGGTCAGCGCACCATCGCCGCGACGTTGCCGCCATCGACAGGGATGATCGCGCCCGTCGTGCGTCGCATCAAGGCGGCGAAGACGAAGGCCTCGGCGACGTCCTGGGCCGTGACTTCCTCGCCAAGCAGATTGCCCGCCATGTAGGTCGCCGGGTCGACTCCGCGGGCCGCCGATCGCGCCGCGATCATCTGATCGCTGAGCAGGCCGGACCGGATGCGATCGGGGTTCAGGCCATTGACGCGGATGCCCTCCGCCCCGTGCTCAAGCGCGTACTGCCGCATCAGCGCCAGCAGGGCCGCCTTCGACGTCCCATAGGCGCCGAAGTCCGGCCCCGGGTTGAGCGCCTGCTTCGAGACGTTGAACAACAGCGTCCCGCCGAGCCCCTGCTCGCGCCAGAGGCGTACGGCCGCTTGAGCCACCGACTGGTGCGCGAAAAAATTGATGTCGAAGGCGTCTCGCAGAACCCTGTCGGGCAGGCTCGCCATGGCGCCGGCATGGGCCACGCCGGCGTTGGAAACCACGATGTCGACGCCACCCCAACGGGACGCCACGGTCTCGAAGGCCCGCCTGACATCAAGGGGGTCGGTGACATCGCAGGCCACCCCAAGGCCTTTGCCGCCAAGGGGACTGGCCGCCGCCATCGCCGCGGGACCATCGACATCGAGGATGGCCACCTGGGCGCCTTCCGCGGCGAAGGCCTTGGCGGTCGCGGCCCCGATGGCGCCCGCCCCGCCGGTGACAATGACAATCCGTCGTTCAAGGCGCTTCTCGGTGGTCTTTCCCAGTTTCGCCTGCTCGAGGGACCAGTATTCCAGGTCGAAGGTGTCGGCCTCGCCGACGGGGGTGAACCGGCCGACACGTTCCGCGGCCAGCAGAGCGGCGGCCCAGGCCTCGGCGACATCGGCGGCGACCGCGGCCTCAGCCGCGGACTTGCCGACGCCGACCAAGCCCAGCCCTGGAACCGCCACCACCCGCGGCAGGGGATCCAGCGCCGTCTTGCCGCCGGCAAAACGCCCGGCGTTGCGCTCGAAGTAGGCTGCGTAGGCCGACGCATAGGCTTCGATCGCCGTCACGGCGCCGGCCCGCCAGGCCGTCATGTCCGTATCGGGACGATCCAACACCAGGGGACCGGCCTTGGTGCGGATGACATGATCAGGGGTCGCGACGCCCCGACTGGCCCAATCCGGCAGGCGCGCGTCGTCGACGACAGCCATCGCCGCCGGGCTGGAGCGAAGGTCGAGAAGCCACCGCGCCGGCCATGCGGCGCCGGCGGCGTGGCCGAGAATCCCGCGCAGCACCGGCAGGACATCGCAGGCCGGCTGGACGGAGCCCGGTTGGAGGGAGGCCGGGCGCGCAATCGCCGACAGCGGCGGCCGGAGGGCCACATGCTCTTCCGCGAGAGACACCAGGGCGATCATCCGCTCGTAGCTCTCGCGCGCGGTGGCGCCGAAGCTGAAGACGCCGTGATTCAGCAGGATCAGCCCCTCAAGGCCCGGCCGGGATTCCCAGGCGTCGGCGGCGCATTTCGCCAGATCGAAGCCGGGCATCACATAGGGGACGCAGGCGACACGATCGCCATAGACCGCCGCGATCAGCCCGGCGGCGTCGGGCTGGTTGGCCAAGGCCAGCACCGCGAGCGAATGGGTGTGGTCGATGAACCTCTCGGGGATGAAGGCGTGCAGCAGCGTTTCCACCGAGGGGTTCGGCGCCGTCGAATCCATCAGGTTCTGACGCTGGGCGTTGACCATGGCTTCGTCGGACAGGTGGTCGAGCGTCCGCAGGCGCAGCAGCGGAGCCAAACGAACCGCCGGGTGACCGGGGGGTTCGATGGTCGCCAGATCCCAGCCGCTGCCCTTGACGCACAGCACGTCAACCGGATCGCCGAACAGGTCCAGGACGGTGCTCTTGACCGACGTGTTGCCGCCGCCATGAAGCACCAGCGCCGGGTCGCCGCCAAGCAGGCGCGCGCTGTAGGTCCGCAGCGCGAGATCCTCGCCGACGCCTTGCGCGGCGTAGCGCTCAACGGTGCCGCGGGCGTCAGTGTCGTTCCAGAGGCTCTTCACGGAGGGATTCCAGCTTCGATCGAGGGGCGGGATCGCCTCTGTAGCGTGACCTTGCGCGGAATTCACCTCGGCTCGAGGTCAGGCCAGCAAGGCCAGCAGGGCGAAGCTGGCCAGCCAGTGCTCGCCCATGTAGTCGCCCGTGACATGGGGCAGGCTTGCCTCAAGGTGGACGCGGGCGGCCTCTTCCGCGGCGCGGAAAAGATCGCTGTCGCCGCCAGCGGCCCGGGCGATCCCGCGCCAGCACCAGGCCCGCGACAGGTTCAGACCATCGAGATGGGCGATCTTGCCATCGCCCCTGTCGCTGACCCGGGCCGGGGCGAACAGGGTTTCCGGCCGGCCCTGGGCGGCAAGCGGCAGGAAACGGGCAAACCAGGTCCGGAACGCGGGGCCGGGCAACAGGCGGCGCATCAGTTCGGCTTCCACCAGGGCCGGGGACAGAAAATCGTCGCCCGAAGGCTCCCAGGCCTGGCAGTCCGCGTCGCCCTCATACCAATCCGCGCCTTTTGCCTCGATCAAACGACGCAAGGCGTCGTCGCCGACCGCGATCGCATAGTCCAGCGCCAAGGCGAGGGCGAAGGCGGTGTTGGAATGGACGCCAGCGCGAACAGGATAGTCGGCCTTTGGCAGAAAGGCCTTGAAACGGGCGGCGAAAGCCTCGGCCAGGGGCCGCAGGACGGCGGCCCAGGCGCGACCCGAGGCAGTCTCATGAAGGGTCAATTCGGCCGACAGCATCAGAAGCCAGGCCCAGCCATAAGGCCGCTCGAAGCCACCACTGGTCGGACGGGCCAGGTAGGCCAGTTCGCCGTTCACCTTTTCCACCGTAAAGGCCTGATCGAAATGGGCGCGGATGGCCTGCGCCTCGGGCAAGCCCGGCGACAGCCTTAGCAATCGGGCGAGCAGCCAGTGGCCATGAACACAGGAATGCCAATCGTAGCTGCCGTAGAAAACCGGGTGAAGGCCGCTTGGCGGGGCCAGATCCGCGGGTCCGGCGACAGCGTGCACCAGGACATTGGGATACTCTCGGGCCACGTGACCAAGGGCGGCCAGAGCGAGTCTGGAGGCGAGCGCCTCGTCGAGGTCTGTCATGCGGATCAAGGCCTGAAGGCGAGAAGGTTGATGAGCGCCAGGTTGGCGGCGAGCACAAGCAGGGCGGTGGGCGCCTGGGCGCGGATCACCGCTCCGGGAGGCAGGTCAAGCAGCGCCGTCGGTACGATGTTGTGGGCGGCCATCGGCGTCATCAGCGTGCCGCAATAGCCGCACAGCATACCAAGCGATCCGATCACCGCCGGATCGCCGCCGAAGCGGCCGATCAGAAGCGGGGCGCCGATGGCGCCGACCATCACCGGCAGGGCGGCGAAGGCATTGCCCATGATCATGGTGAACAACGCCATGCCGACGCCATAGGTTGCCACCGCCACCCAGCGGCTGTCGAGCGGCAAGCCGTGGCCCGCAAGGTCCCCGACCGCCCGGCCGAATCCGGCGAGGGCGAACACGGCCCCAAGCGCCGCCAGAAGCTGTGGCAGGATCGCCGCCCAGCCGACCGCCGCCATCAATCGCCGCGCCTCGCGAACGGGTGTCAGAAACGGTGGACGGATCATCGCCATCGCCGCGGCGAGCGCGAGCAGCACCCCTAGCGCCAACGAGATCACCGTCGCCTGCTTGGGATCGACCAGGGGCCGTCCGGCCAGAGTCAGGCCTTTCGACGCCAGGGAACCGACCAGGGTGACGCCGGGCACGAGCAGGATGGGGAGAAACAGCGCCAGCCCGAAACGTCGCGCGGGTCCATCGTCGACGACGACAGCGGGCGAAGCCGCCCGCCCCAGACCGCCCAAGCCCCCGATCAACACCAGACAGAGGACAAGCACGCCGTTGCCGCGGTCTCCCAGCCTGTCGCCGAACAGAAAGCTGACCGCGAACAGGCCCCAGAACGCGGCGCCGCCAAGCCGCCGCGAACCATCCCGCTCCAGGGCGCAGGCGACGGCTATGCCGGCGAACAGCGTGCCGATGATGGCGTAGACAACGCCGACGCCGATCATTCGGCGCTATCCCGCGCAAGCCGCCGGTCAAGGCGGAACAGTCGAAAAGCATGGATCGCGAAGGCGACGACGGCCGTCGGAATCGCCCACAGGGCGACCGTCAGAGGAACGACAACGATATGGTTCTGCTGCAGCACCGCCTGGATCAGCAGCACCGAGCCCAGCGCGACGAAGATGTCTTCTCCAAAGAAGGCGCCGATGTTGTCGGCCGCCGCGGCGTGGGCGCGGAGCAACCGCCGACGATCGGCGTTTGGGGGCTCGTCCTGAGGACCGGCAGCCGCTCCCTCGGCCATTGGCGCGATCAACGGCCTGACCATGGCCGCGTGGCCGCCAAGCGACAGCAGGCCGAGGGCGGCGGTGACCTGACGCAGGGCCAGATAGGCAAGCAGCAACCGTCCCGCGGTGAGGCGCGGCAGCCTCGCGACCGCCGCTTGGGCCTGGCTCGCCAGACCCGCGCGCTCCAGCAGTCCGATCACCGGCAGGATCAGAAAGGCCGCGCTGATGTAGCGGGCGTCATTGAACGCCTTGCCGAAGGCGGAGAGCAGCGTCAACGGATCCAGCCCGCCGGCGAGCCCGGCGACCGCCGCCGCCGCGGTCACCACCAGCAGCGGATTGAGGCGTGCCACAAGCCCAAGGATCAGGACCGGAACGCCGAGGAGGCTCATCATGGAGGGGCTCGCAAAAATTCGGGGCGGGTCCGTTTGAGAACCCCGAACCTCTTACGTCAACCGCCCGCCAAACAAGTTTGCTGACGGGTTTGGCCGCGGCCCACCTCCCGTGACCCGGGCCACCCGGCTATCACGATTGGGATCGGTGACCTTGGTGGTGAGATTCCAGCCGCCCGTGACGTAGCAGGACGTCCGGGTTCCCAGGCCGTGGGAGACGGACACAACCTCGTGGAAACCGGGAAACGGTGACACGGTGACACGGTGACACGGTGACACGATGACACGGTAAGACGTCACCAGTGACAGCCCAGCGTGAGATTGTTTCCGGAAGCGGCGAAGCTCTGGGAGAGCTGGCTCAAGCGATCCATGCCGTCATGGGCGAAGCCCGTGCCCGCCAGGCTTCCGCCGGACCCGCGGCTGATCGCCGTCCGCCGGCCCAGGATGTCGTAGGCGAAACCGGCCAGGGCTTGGCTCCCGTTCTCGGTGATGCTGGTCACGCGTCGGAGATTGTCATAGCCGTACTGAACCGCAAGGGCGTTGGCGCCGCCGTCGGCATAGGTGAGCTGTGCGTCACCGCCCATCCCTGTCGCAATCCGGGCGGCGCCCCCCTGGAGGGCCGGGAGCCTGGTTCGCACGATCCCACGGCCGGACTCCGGCCCCCGTCCGCGACGGTCACGTTCCTGTCAGAACCATGAGCCATGACAGCTTTCATGATGACAGTCTCCCGTCGCGCCCGCGCGCGCCATATCTTCACGCTCACGGTCGCCGCCGTGTTCGCCGCCGCGGCCGCGGCGATAGCGGACGACGGCCCGGCGGCCGTTCAGGACCAGGCCTGGGCCATCCACGCGCAGGCGACGGTCGTGGATCAGGCGCACCTTGCGTTCGCCGCGCCCTACGCGGGCGCGAACAGTCTGGCGTCGAAAGCGGAAGGCCGCGAGACGCTCGACATCACGCTTTTCGCCGGCCTTCGCCCATGGCGCGGCGCCGAAGTGTGGCTCAATCCGGAGATCGACCAGGGCTTCGGCTTGAGCAACACCCTGGGCGTGGCCGGCTTTCCTAGCGGCGAAGCCTATAAGGTCGGCAAGGCCGCGCCCTACGTCCGGCTGCAGCGGGCTTTTTTCCGCCAAACCGTCGACCTGGGCGGACCCGATACCCCTGTCGACCCGGACCTGAACCAGCTCGGCGGTCGCCAGGCCCGCGATCGGCTGGTCGTGACGGCGGGCAAGTTCGCGGTCACGGACGTGTTCGACGCCAACGCCTACGCTCACGATCCCAAGCACGATTTTCTCAACTGGGGGGTCATCGACGCCGGGACCTTCGACTACGCCGCCGACGCCTGGGGATACAGCGCCGGCGTCGCCGTCGAGTGGTATCGCGGGCCATGGACCCTCCGGTCAGGGGTGTTCGATCTGTCAAACGTTCCCAACAGCGCCCAGCTCGACCCGAACTTCAGCCAGTTCCAGATGGTGGAGGAGATCGAGCGTCGTTTCACGCTGGCCGGTCAGCCAGGTTCGCTCAAGGCGACCGCCTTCGTGACGCGAGGCCGGATGGGCCTCTACGCCGACGCCCTCGCCCTCGCGGCGCAAACGGGAACGGCTCCCGACGTGGCGCGGGTTCGGCGGTACCGCGGGCGGTCAGGCGTCAGCCTGAACCTGCAACAGCAGGTCACCGAGGATCTTGGAGTCTTTCTCAGGGCCGGTGTGGCCGGCGGCGGCGCGGAACCCTATGAGTTCGCCGATATCGATCGCACGGTGTCAGGCGGCCTGTCGCTTAAAGGGCGACCATGGGGACGCAACGGCGACACCTTCGGCCTCGCCGCCGAGTTGAACGGCGTTTCCCGCGCGCACCAGAATTATCTCGCCGCGGGCGGGTTGGGCATACTGGTCGGCGACGGACGACTGCCCCATCCGGGCGGCGAGGGCGTCATCGAAACCAACTACGATATCCCGCTCGGTCGCCTGCTCCACTTCGCGGTCGACTACCAGCTCGTCGCCAATCCCGCCTACAACCGGGACCGCGGACCCGTGTCGATTTTCGCCGGCCGCCTGCACGCCCAGTTCTGATGGCGCTCGCGTGTCAGTGCAGGGCGCCCATGGCCACGGCGACCAGCAGGCCGACGCCCAGCAGACCGCGGTAGATGACGAAGGGCCAGGCCGAGAAGCGTTCGAGGATGCGCATCAGGCCCCAGATCGCGACGAAGGCCGAGACCGAGGCGACCACAAGGCCGACGGCCAGCACCGACCAGCCGTGAGCGTCAAGGTGGGCCTTGTGCAGCTCCCACATCTCCTTGAGACCGGCCATGGCGATCGTGGGAATGCCGAGCAGGAAGGAGAAGCGGGCCGCTTCTTCCCGCTTGAAGCCCAGCCCGAGCGCCGCGGTCAGGGTTGAACCCGAGCGCGACACGCCTGGGATGAGGGCGCCGATCTGGGCCACTCCGACCAGAATGGCGTCGAGAAACCGAACGTCGGCGATCGTTCGACGGTGACGCGCGGCGATCTCGGCGAGGCCGAGCAGAACGGCCATGGCGATGCAGGCCCAGCCGATCACACTCAGGCCGCGCATCGGCGAATTGCATTGGTTGAGGATCGGGGACAGGGCGATGCCCGCCACGCCGATCGGTATGGTGGCCAGGGCGATCCAAACCACCAGGCGTAGCGAAGGGTCGTTCCAGCGTCGGCCGACGGCCGCGCCGACGCTCTCGCGGGTCAGGCGGCTGACATCCCCCCAGAAATAGCTGATCACCGCCGCCAGGGCGGCCAGTTGCATCGCCGCCGAAAAGGCCGACCCCGGATCGGCCCAGCCCAGCAGAGCGGGCACGATGCGCATATGCGCCGTCGAGGAGATCGGCAGGAGTTCGGTGATGCCCTGCACGACTCCAAGAAACGCGACCTTGGCGTAGCCGAGGGCGACAAAACCGGTGTCGAGACCTTGAGCGCAACCATTCGACATGACGCGACGACCCCCTTGAATGGCCGCGAACGCCACCGTGCCCCCGCGGCTCGGGGACGGAAGGCGGGCGCGGCGGAACAGGCCGCGCCTTCGCACGGATCTCGGGTTTACGCCACCCCTTGGCCGACACCCCAAACGCCCGACACGGCGGTCAGCCCTCGCGGTGCGGGGTTCCGCCCACCTTGTGGGTCACCCTGGCCTGGGCGAGGCGGTGCTGATGACGGTCAATGCGGTGTCCGGCGCGCTTGAGGCTGGAAACCTTGGCGGTTTCCCGGACGGGCGCAACCGAGGCGGCGGCGGCGGCCTTGGCCGATTCGACGGCCACGGGTGAAACCGAGACAGCCGGGGCCACGACTGGCGGTATGGCGCCCTGGGCAAACGCCTGCGACAGGCCGCCAAAGGCGACCGTGAGGCCCAATGCTGTCGCGAACAGAGTACGGGTATTCATGGTGTGGGCTTCCTGTTGTTACCGGGGGAAGAGGATCGACCCGCCGTGACCCGATATCTAACGGCCGGCTCGTGAACGGCGCGGGAATGGCGGGTTCAGGCAGCGTTCACGGGGCCTTGGCCGCCCCGGCCCGGATCGCCTACGATCTCGATGCGCCTTTGGAGGAGCCCAGCATGAGACGATCCCCCGCGGACAAGCGCCAGGCGTTTCGCGCGCTGCACGAGAGAGGCTGCTTCGTGATGCCCAATCCCTGGGACGTCGGCTCGGCCATCGCGCTACAGAGCCTGGGGTTCCCGGCGCTGGCGACGACAAGCGCGGGCATGGCCTGGTCAATGGGCAGACCGGACAATGGCGTCGATCTGGAGGAAGCGCTCGCGCACCTCAGGCGGATCGCGGACGCGGTCGACATTCCCGTCAACGCCGACTTCGAGAACGCCTTCGCCCATTCGGCCGACGGTGTGGCGGCTCACGTCGCGCGGGCCGTCGACACCGGCATTGCCGGCCTGTCCGTCGAGGATGGCACGGGAGATGCGGCCGCCCCGCTCTACGACTTCGACCTGGCGGTGGACCGAGTCTCCGCCGCGAGGTCCGCGATCGACGCCATCGATCCGACCGTCGTCCTGACAGCCCGCACCGAGGGGTTCATCGTCGGACGGCCCGATCTCGGTGAAACCCTCCGCCGCCTCATCGCCTTCGCCGCGGCCGGGGCCGATTGCCTCTATGCCCCGGGCTTGCGCGACCGAGAGGACATTGAGGCTGTGGTGCGGGCCGTCGCCCCCCTGCCCGTCAATGTGCTGACGCCAGGGCTGACGGTAGGGGCGCTTTCCGCGCTCGGCGTTCGCCGCATCAGCGTCGGCGGGGCCTTGGCGAGGACGGCTTGGGGTGAATTCCTCAGGTCCGCACGAGAGATCGCCGCCGAAGGGTCCTTCACGGCGTTTGGCCACGGGGCGTCGTTCAACGATCTCAACGCCCTTTTCGATCAGACCAGCCCCGGAACCGTCTGAACAGCGCCGCGCGGCGCGACGCGGCCGGAGCCGCTTGTAGACTCAGGCGCTTTCCGGCCGCGAGGCGGCATTCATCGGGGCGGCCGCTCCGGCGAGAATGTCGGCATGTTCCGCCTGCCGGGTCCGCTCGGAAATATTGAGGCGCGTGTAAAGCCCCTCGGCCCTATGATCACGAACGGCGCCGTCCCATGCGACCCGCGCGCCTGTCAGCAGGTTCTGCGCCTCGCCGACAAACAGCACGGCCGTAACGTCATCCGCTTCACGCGCATAGAGGAAGTTGCCCCCCATGGCCGATAGAGGGTTGCCATCCCGGAATCGGGTAAACCGGTACGCGGCCCCGGATGCGCCCCTGACGTCGATAATGTCTTTCATCAGATATCCTTCACTGGGCTTGCCGGCGAGCCTTGCAATTTCGACCGGTCGGGAACCGGCGATGTCGAATTGGTCGAAATTACCCTGGAAATCAAACACATAGAGTCCCACCTCATAAAGCGAAGGAGGATCCTTCGTTTGCAGTGGAGCCCTCGAGCCTGACGCCCTTGGACGGAACAGATCCAAGGGCTGAGTCAGGCTCTAGTTCCTTGAGCCTAGAGCACGATTCGGATTTTTGACGATTCCGTCAAAGATCATCGTGCTCTAGGCGCCGCGCTCGGCTCGATGAGACGCAATCCAGGCCGAAGCCTCATGGTACCCCACCACGGGCAGAAGCGCGAAATTACGATGGAGATAGGCGAACCGCTCCGCGGCGAGCGATGCGTCAAGATCGGGAATCGCCGGTCGCTCGACCAGCGGCCGAACCACGACGATCCCATGATCGATGGCCACCACCCGGAACTCGACATCAGCCGAAGCGAGCAGTTCGAAAGCCACCTTCCAACCGTCACCCGTCCAGCCTCGGGACTGGATCTGCGGGACATGCTCCTCAAGCCAATCCCTGGGGAGCATATCGTGAATCGCGACCCATCCCCCAGGTCGCAGCCACCGGAGAACGTTGTCGAGGTCCCGGCGAACCTGGGGGTAGTGGTGAAGGCCGTCGATAAAGGCGACGTCGAACTCATGCCCTCGCCAGCTCGCAAAGAAGGCGTCGCTCGTCAGGCGATGTGTGCCGCCCCATACCGGGTCGACCCCCACCTTTCGCGACGCCATCACCGCGTCGAACAGGTCGTTGCCGGCGCAGCCGATCTCCAGATAGTCGCTCCCGGCCGCGGCCGCCAGAAGTCGATTGACCATGGCCTTGCGATCGTAATTCATCGTCGACCAATCGTAGTCGAGCTTCCCACTATATCGAAATTTTCCGTACCTGTTGCGAAGCAGAACCTCTTTCACAACGGTTTTGATATTGAATTTCTTATTGATTCTCACAACGAGGCCCAGGTCATATTTTGGCGGGCGCCACCAGCCCAGTCCGCAGTCCTACAGGCTGGCGACAGCGCCGCGAAGCCCAAATCCCCTACTGGCGAATGCGACACGACTTCGTATGCCCCAGGCGATGGGCCGCCGGGCGATTTCACGCTTGCCCGGAGACGGTGCAACCGCGTAATGCCCTCGCGTCGCGCGTCCACTGGAGATCTGTCGGGTGATGGCGGACGTATGCATCCTGCGAGAACGGTTCGGCGGCGTTCGATTGTTGCTAAAAAAAGCCGCATCCCGCGTGTAGAAGCAAACTTGAAGGCTGGCGTGGCAGCTGGCGCGACGGGGATCAGGTCGACGTGAAGACAATTTATGACCTTTTGACGATGGTGATCTTCGCCGGCTTGGTCGTGCTGTTCCTGCAGCGGTCGACGGCCGCCGAACCCAAAGATCATATGTATCAATACGCGCCCCCGGCGATCGGCTGCGCCGTCGCCAACTATGTAGGCAACCATGGGCAGGATTGGGTGGCCGTGGGCATCATCGTGGCCGTGGTCGGCTACATCCTCTATGTGCTCAAGCCATTCAATCAGACGCTTTGAAAACGAGGCGGCGTCGGGGTCGATCCCGGGGTCGAATGATCTAGGAACAGGCTTGGCCGAGCCCCCCAAGGAACCCTATGAGTTGGATTGACAGATTCATTCCGTCGCGGAAACGAAAGCTGCGCGCAACGATTCCGCAGACAGCCGACGAAGCCTATCATTGGGTGCCCGCCACCACGCCGGATCCGGCCAAGGATGCCGACCTGCCCGCTCTGCCAAGGTTTCAGTCCACGGCGGGGGACCAGATTGATGTGAATGAACTGGACCGATACGCGGTCATCCGGTCCAGGCTTAGGCGGGCCTATACCCCTGCTCAACCCGTCTCTGATCGGCGGATGTTCGCGGGACGGACCGAGGTTTTGGCCGCGCTCATTCGGGCGATCGAGGACCAGCGTCTCCATTCGATCATTTACGGCGAGCGTGGCATCGG
>CAIQDO010000261.1 GCA_903870555.1 uncultured Caulobacteraceae bacterium | reverse complement strand
GACGAGGCGCAGCGCGAGGTGGCCCTGCTCGTCCACGCCCTGGCGGGGCCTGGGCGGGAGCACGTCAAGCTGATGGTCGCCACCGAAGACGGCCTGGCCGCCGCCGTCGAGTTGCTGGGCGGGACGCCCGGCGTGGAGATCGTTCCCGGACGGTTCGGCGACGTCTGGCTGCGCGACACCGGCCCGATCTTCATCGCGCCAGACGCGGCGGCGGGGTTCGCCTTCAACGGCTGGGGGGGCAAGTACGACATGCCGGGCGACACGGAGGTCGCCGACCAGATCGCCGAGCGGTCCGGCGTGACCTTGACCCGCCATGACTTCATCCTGGAGGGCGGCGCCCTGGACCACGACGGCGCCGGCACGATCCTGACCACCCGGCAGTGCCTGCTCAATCGCAACCGCAACAGGGGCTGGCGTGAGGTCGACGCCGAACTGGCGCTGGAAACCGCCCTTGGCGCGCGCAAGGTGCTCTGGCTGGGCGAGGGGCTGATGAACGACCACACCGACGGCCATGTCGACAATCTGGCGCGGTTCGTCGCCCCGGGCGTGGTCGCCTGTCCGGCCGCCTTCGGCCTGGACGACCCCAATGCGGGCGCCTACGACGCCACGGCGGCGACCCTGGCGGGGTCCACGGACGCCGATGGCCGCCGCCTGACGGTGGCGCGCATTCCCTCCCCCGGTCGCATCCTTGACGAGGACCACCACATCGTCCCCGCCTCGCACATGAACTTCCTGATCGCCAACGGCGCGGTCATTGTCCCGACCTACGGCGACCCGGCCGGCGCCTGGGCGGTCGAGGCCCTGGAGACGCTGTTTTCCGACAGGACGGTGATCGGCCTGCCATCGAGGGCCCTGCTGACCGGCGGCGGCTCGTTCCATTGCATCAGCCAGCAGGAGCCCGCCTGATGAGCCGCATCCTGAAGCTGGCGGCGATCCAGGCCTCGTTCGGCGACGACATGGCGGCGAACATCGCCAGGGTGGCCGATCTGGTGAGGGAGGCCGCCGCCGGGGGCGCGCAGGTGATCCTGCCGCCGGAGCTGTTCCAGGGGCCTTATTTCTGTGTCGAACAGCATGAGCGGTGGTTCGCCACCGCCTACCCCTGGCGTGAACACCCTTGCGTCCTGGCCCTGGCGCCGCTGGCGGCCGAGCTGGGGGTGGTGATCCCGGTGTCGATCTTCGAGCGCGAGGGGCCGCACTATTTCAACAGCGTGGCGATGATCGACGCCGACGGCTCGCTGATGGGGCTCTATCGCAAGAGCCACATCCCGGACGGACCCGGCTATATGGAGAAGTATTATTTCCGGCCGGGCGACACCGGCTTCAAGGTCTGGGACACCCGCTTCGGCCGCATCGGCGTGGGGATCTGCTGGGACCAATGGTACCCCGAGGCCGCCCGGGCGATGGCGCTTATGGGCGCCGAGGCGCTGCTCTATCCCACGGCCATCGGCAGCGAACCGCACGACCCGACCCTTGATACCGCCCTACCCTGGCGCCGCGCCATGCAGGGACACGCGGTCAGCAATGTCATCCCGGTGGTCGGCGCCAACCGCACCGGCTTCGAGGCTTGGCCCGGCTATCCCAGCGGCGGTCAGCGGTTCTACGGCTCAAGCTTCATCAGCGATCACCGCGGCGATCTGGCGGCCCAGTTCGGCCCGGACGACGAAGGGGTTATCGCGACGGAGGTCGACCTTGACTTCCTGCGGACCCACCGCGCCGCCTGGGGCTTCTTCCGCGACCGGCGGCCGGATCTGTACGGCGCCCTGAGTTCGCCGCGCCCCGCGTGAGCAGGCTGACGCTTGGCAAGTCACGGTTGCGCCCGCGCCGCTGATGGGGCCGGACGGTGGTTGACGGGCTGGCCACATTTCGGTCAGATGCTTCGACCTCGCAAGCCAAACGAGGCTAAAGGGCCTCAAATTGCGTCAAATTTTAAATTAATTTCCTTCTATTTTCAGTCTTCCCGTGTAACACATTTGAATAAACCAAATTTATGTTTCGGCTGAATTCGCCAACTGCTTACCGTATTGAACGGTAGGTTGAGTAAAATTCATTTCAGTCGGCAGGTTACATGCGCTATTTTGGTTTTTTACATTGGTCTTTTTGTCGCACCTTCGCTTTTTGGGG
>CAIQDO010000260.1 GCA_903870555.1 uncultured Caulobacteraceae bacterium | reverse complement strand
TACAACCTGCCCAATCTAATTTCCGGGGCGGCGCTGGACGACATCATCAACCCGCTGATCGCCGAGGATCAGGCGGCGCGGTTGGCGAGTTTGGAGGAGAGTTTCGGGTAGGGGGAAGCGACCGCATTGCGCTTTCAAAAACGCCGTTGAGGTGTATCGTTGTCGGATGGCTATCTTGGAACCCTCGCTCTTCGACGATTTGGACGACGCGTCGGAACTCGCCGCCGATGCCCGCGCGGAAGCCGACGTCGCCGCCGGTCGGCTGGTGAGCCATGAGGCCGTCAGTCGATGGCTCGAATCCTGGGGCGACGGCGCCCCCGCTCCACGTCCAAAGTGTGGCGAGTAGTCTGGACCGATGAGGCCGTCGCCGGTCTCGAAAGCATCGCGCGCTACGTCCATGATTTCAGTCCGAACGCGGCGGTAAGGTTGGCGACCAGCCTGAAGGCGGTGGCGGACAGCTTGACTGAGCATCCCGATCGAGGCCGGACGGTGGGGCGAGGTATGCGGGAACTGACGGTGATCCACCCCTACCTCATTCGCTATCGTGTCGACGGGGATCGGGTGATCATCCTGCGGATCCGCCACGGCGCCCGGCGGCGGGACTAGGCTGGAGGGCATGAACCAGCTTGAGCTATTCGTCGAACCTGTCGCCGAGATCAGCACGGTTCCGACCGTGGAATCGGTTCGTAGGCGTCTGGAGGCGATCCTCGCGCCAATGCGCGCGGGCGCGTTCTCGGACCGGGATCTGGCGCGGTGGCGGGTGATCGTGCCCCAGATGACCAACTGGCTGCCGACGGACGAGGCGGAAGCGGCGCGAACGGAATTCGTAAGCTTGACCGACGCAATTGTTGTCTAGGACTACGGAACCGGTCTAGCGTCGAGCCCTCGCCGGTTTTGGCGGCTGGATCGAGGCGCAGACTGCGTTGACGGTGACCGCGTCCTCCAGCCTCCCCGCCTCCAGCGCCGACTTTCGCGCTTCGTCGCAATGACCGGCTGCGATCAACCCGCCCAACCTCTTTCGGAAGGCGGTATCGGCTTCGGCCCGGGCCGCCTGGGCGGCGGCCTCACGCTCGGTATCTTCCACCAACCGCCGCGTCTCTTCGTGTTGGGCCTCCATGTCGGCGTGGGCGGCCAGCGCGCGGGCGGTGTCGGCCGCCTGCCGAGACTGAAATTCGGCCGACTTCTGAACGGCGTCGCTGGCGCGCGCGGCCGCTTCGGCCAGGCGAGCCTTGCGCTCTAGGGCCAGGCGCTCATCCTCGATGCGCTCCTGTCTCTGGCGTTGCACCATCGCCTCGACGGGATTGAGGTCGTCGGACGACGGTTTGGTGAGGCATGTCATCGAATTTCCGCGAACATCGCAGTCTGTCGTCGTCTGACAAATCGCGCCGCCAGCCCAGGAAACGAGGCTGAAGGCGACGAAAACCGTCCTGATCGTGTTCATATCGCTTTCGGTGTCCTCTAGCTCATGCCGCCGGTTCGTCCCGGCCGGTTTTGTAGGACCCCACCACCCAGATGAAGCTCTGAATGTCGATGTGATCGCGCGGCTTCAGGCGCGCGAGCTCGGCCATGGTTACGCGAGCGAGATCGAGGAGGCTGTCGTAGACGGGCAGTCGCAGCGAGGCCTCGTAGCGCGAGGAGAAGGGGTGGCCCACGCGTTCGGCGAATTCCCGGGTCGATTCGGGTTTGACGAACAAGTGGATTTCGGGCCGCCACAGGAATGGCAGGTAACTGGCCACGGTCCACTTGTTCGCCCCGTCGGGTTCGAGGGCCGCCGCCATGGCGGCCAGCGCGGCGGGGCCGCCCTCAAGCGTGAATCGCGCGGCGGCGTGGACGAAAGCGTCGGCCCGCGGACCGCGCAGAGTGTCGCGCACACGCATCTTCTCGAACGGGGACAACAGGTCGGTCCCGGCAAAGGCGGCCAGCGCTGCCTCACCCACTCCCGCGTTCGTCAAAGCGGCCTCAACGGGCAGCGCGGCGTCCAACTTGACCTTCGCCTTGACCTTGTAGTCCCGCTCGCGGTTCTCATAGTAGGCGGACAGAAAACCTTCAGGGAAGAATTTGCCGAAACGCGCCCGCGCGCCGTCGAATCCGAAATACCTGGCGTCGCCGTCGCCAGCCCGGTCGTGAAGTCGCCGCCAGACCTCGTCCGCACCTTCGCCCTCCACGATCACTGCCCCATTGGCCTTGCCGAAAAAACGGCCGTTGTGCTCGACCAGACAAAGCTCGGTCTTGCCGAATTTCGTGGTTCGGACGGTTTTGGCCTTGCCCATACGCGTTCCCCCTCGCGGCTGTTGGTGCGGGAACTGTCGCACGTCGAGGACGAAGGGCAATACAGACTTGTCGAACCGCTACTCGCCGCCCAGCGGCCGACTCCATCACCGCCAGCGGGCCCCGCAGGAGCACTGCCACCGTCGCGGTGCTGCCCGAGGTCGAGGACGTCGAGATCGAGATCAACGACTCCGACCTGCGCATCGACACCTACCG
>CAIQDO010000259.1 GCA_903870555.1 uncultured Caulobacteraceae bacterium | reverse complement strand
CGCGCCGTCGCGCCCGCGAAAAAGCACCACCGGCTCGCCGCCGATGACCACCCGCAGCGGCCGGCGTCCCAGCCGCTTCGCGACGATCGCCGGCGTCCAGACGTGAGCGAAACCTTCGAACATGAGGGCGACAAGACCGCCTCGCGATCCGGCGCACAAGCTCAATCCCGACATGGCGGAGCGGGAAAGATCGACTGCGATCACCCCGCCGGCTTGCGCAGCAGCACCCGCTGGATCTTCCCCGTCAGGGTCTTGGGCAGCTCGTCGACCACCTCGATGACGCGGGGGACCTTGTAGGCCGCCAGCCGCTCGCGGCAGTGTGCGACGAGATCGGCGAGATCGGCGGTGGCGCCCGGCGTAAGCGACACGAACGCCTTGACCGTCTCGCCGCGGTATTCGTCCGGTTCGCCGATCACCGCCGCCTCGCGCACCGCGGGGTGGGCGATCAGCACGTCCTCGACCTCGCGCGGCCAGACCTTGAAGCCCGAGGCGCTGATCATGTCCTTCTTGCGGTCCACCAGATAGAACCAGCCGGCGGCGTCCATGAAGCCGACATCGCCCGAATGCATCCAGCCGTCGCTCAGCGCCTCGGCGGTCTGGTCCGGCTTGTTCCAGTAGCCGGCCATGATCTGCGGCCCGCGCATCCACACCTCGCCGACCTCGCCCACCGCCGCCGGCCGGCCGTCCTCATCGGCGATCATCGATTCGGTGTTCGAAATCGGCACGCCGATCGACAGGGCGCCGGAGACGGGATCGACCGGCGGCCGGATTCCGCGCGGGCAGATGTGGGTGGGCGATGTCGTCTCGGTCATGCCATAGGCCGGGAACACCGGCTGGCCGAGCGCGGCCTGGATGGCGTCGGCCAGCGACGGCGCGATCGGCGCGCCGCCGGAATAAAGGCCGTCGAAGCTGGCGAAGTCATCGGCCGACACTCCCGGCGCGTGCATCAGGGCGTTGAAGGCGGTGATCGCCCCGACCGTCATCGACGGGCGCCGCTCGCGGATCACGTCCAGCACCATCGAGGGCTCGAAGCGATAGTGCAGGATCAGCAGGCTGGAGGCGGCGAACGCCGCGCCGATGTGGCCGACGATGCCGGTGATGTGGAACAGCGGCGCGATCCCCAGGATGCTCGATCCCGCGGGCAGCGGGCACCAGTCGCGGTAGACCTGGGAATTGAACGCCAGGCTCGAATGCCGCAGCATTGCCCCCTTGGGCTGGCCGGTGGTGCCGGAGGTGTAGAGCAGCAGCCCCATCTCATCGGCCGATGGCGTCAGAGGCGGCCGCGCCCGCCCGGCGAAATCGGCCAATATCGCCAGCAAATCGCTCGCCCCGGCCGGGACCGGGCGGCGGCCGGTCAGCACCCGGGCGTCGTCGCGGGTCTGGAAGTCGTGGGCCGAGGCCGAAACCACCGCCGCTGCGACGCCGGCCTTGTCCAGCGCCTCCAGCACCGTCGGGATGTGGTCGTCATGGGCGATCACGGCGCTGGGCGTTCCATCGGCGAACAGCTTGGCCAGCTCGTCGCGCCTGTACATCGGGTTTGCCGGCATCGGCGCCGCGCCCAGCTTCCAGGCGGCGACCATGGCGATGACGAAATGGGGCGTGTTCTGCAGGATGATCGCCACCCGGTCGCCTCGGACGACGCCCTGCTGCGACAGCCAGGCCGCCAGGGCGTCGCTGTTGGCGTCGAGCTCGCCATAGCTGATCGCCCCGTCGAAATAGGCGATCGCCGGCGCCGAGGGATCCGACAAGGCGGCGCGGAACAGGCTGAGCATGTCGCAGTGTTCGGGGATCAGCGTCGGGCCCAGGCCCGTGGCGTAGAGCGGCAGCCACGGCTTGGCGGCATAGGGATCGGCGGCGGCGTCCTGGGTCATGATGTCCTCCGGTCGGCGTCTTGCAGCGCCGCGTTGCGGGTGAAGGCTGTAGCGTCCGGGCCGATCCTGTCAAAGACTGTTCGCCGTTCGGGTGGACAGGGAGAGCGGGATGGACATCGTCATCATCGGGGCCGGAATCTGCGGCCTGACCGCCGCGCTCAGCCTGCATCAGGGCGGCTTCCGGCCGGTAGTCTATGAATCGGTGGCCCGGCTGGCGCCGCTGGGCGTTGGCATCAACGTCCTGCCCCACGCGGTGCGCGAACTGGCCGATCTCGACCTGCTGGAGAGCCTGCGCGCCATCGGGGTGGAGATCGACGAGCTGGTCTATCTGACCCGTCACGGCAAGCGGATCTGGCAAGAGCCGCGAGGCCTGGCCGCCGGCTACGCCTGGCCGCAGGTGGCGGTGCATCGCGGGACCCTCCAACACTGGCTGCTACGGGAAACCCAGAAACGCCTTGGTCCGGAGTCGGTGCGGTTCGGTCAGGCCCTGGTCGACGTCGAGACTCACGATGACGGTGTCACGGCCCATCTGTTCAACAGGACTAGCGGCGCCGCCGGCGCCCGGGTCGAGGCCGATCTGCTGCTCGCCGCCGACGGCATCCATTCGGCGGTTCGGCGCAAGTTCTATCCCGACGAAGGCGCGCCGAAGTGGAACGGCGTCACCCTGTGGCGCTCTACCAGCCAATCGGCCAAGGTGCTCGGCGGCCGCTCGATGCTGTGGGCCGGCCACGCCCGGCAGAAGTTCGTCGGCTATCCGATCCGCTACGACCCCGACACGGGCGAGACCCTGCTCAACTGGATCTGCGAGCTGAAGACCGGCGACGGCGAGGCGCCGCCGCGAGAGGACTGGAACCGCGCCGGCCGCCGCGAGGACTTCCTGCCGCGGTTCGCGGACTGGCGCTGGGCCGGCGTCGACGTGCCGGACTTGGTCGCTGGGGCCAACGACATCTACGAGTTCCCGATGGTCGACCGCGACCCGCTGCCGCGCTGGACCTTCGGCCGCACGACGCTGATGGGCGACGCGGCCCATCCGATGTACCCGATCGGCTCCAACGGCGCGACGCAGGCGATCATCGACGCCCGCGCCATCGCCTTCCATCTCGCCACCGCCCCGGACCCCGCCGAGGCCCTGGCGCGCTACGAAGCCGACCGCCGCGAGGCCACCGGCCGCATCGTTCGGATGAACCGCGCCAACGGTCCCGACCAGGTGATGGAGTTGGCCCATGAGCGCGCGCCGGAGGTGGGCGACGACCTCGACGCCCTGGTTCCCATGGCCGAACGTCAGGCGATCGCCGAAGGCTACAAGGTCATCGCCGGCTTCGACCCGGCGATGATGACCGCGCCCTCGCCCTATCGGCTGCCGGGGCGCTGAGGCTGGCCCACGGCCCTCTATCGGCTTGTCAGTGACCAGCGCCGTGACATGTGCTAGTCATGACCATGAAACTGGTCAGGAGTGAAAGGATGAACGCGATCAACCTCGCGGACGCCAAGGCGCATTTCAGTGCCCTGGTCGATCGGGCGGAGGCCGGCGATTCCGTGGAAATTCTGCGCCGAGGAAAGGCCGTCGCCAGACTCGTCCCGGCCGAAGGGCCTCGCAAACCGGTCGACCTCGCCGCGATGCGGGCGCTGACGGAAGCGATGTCCCCGCAGTCGGAATCGGCTGGCGACTTCATGAGAGGCGTGCGGGACGGCGATCGTTACTGATGCTCTACCTCGACACCTCCCTGTTGGTGGCCGCCCTGACGCGGGAGGCGAAGACGGCGGCTGTTCAGGCCTGGTTGGCGAGGCAGCCGCCGGACGATCTGGCGATCAGCGACTGGGTCACGACGGAAGTGTCCTCGGCCTTGTCGATCAAGTTGCGGACGGGACAGATCGATTTGCGGCAGAGGGCCGAGGCGCTTGGCCTTTTCAGCCGCCTCGCCGCCGACAGCTTCACCGTTCTCGCTGTGGCGGCGTCGCAGCTCCGCACGGCGGCTCGGTTCGCCGATCAATACACGCTCGGCCTTCGCGCCGGCGACGCGCTTCATTTGGCGATCGCGGCCGACCATGGGGCGACCCTCTGCACGCTCGACCGCCGCTTGATCGAGGCCTGTTCCGCCCTGGGCGTTTCGTCGTTGGAGCCCCAGTAGAGCGCGCGGGTCCTGGGATCGCTCGATCCGAAGGCCTTACGTCAACCGATCCAGCCGCAATCTTTGTCGCCCGTCGCTCAGCCGCCGCAGGGTCAGTTCGGCGATGACCAGAGCCGCCACGCCGCTGGCGCCGGCGAGCAGGAACATCAGCAGGATCTGGTATTTCACCGCCTCCACCGGATCCATGCCGGCGATGATCTGCCCGGTCATGATGCCGGGCAGGGTGATCAGGCCGGCGGCCGACATCTGGTTAATGATCGGCAGCAGGCCCCGCCGGATCGCCTCGCGCTGGAGGGGGCGGGTGGCCGCGCGGAAGGGAACGCCCAGGCCGAGTTGGGCCTCGATCGCCGGCTTCTCGCGCCACACCCCGCCGACGACGCCGTCCAGCGTCAGGCTGCCGCTGTTGAGCACCGAGCCCAGGATGATGCCGACCAGGGACACCGCGTAGCGGGGATCGAACCAGGGGTGGGGGCGGATGGCGGTGGTCAGGGCCAGGCCCGCCGTCACCACGGTGGCCAGGGCGACGGTGGCGCCGCTGATCGCCAGGCCCGCGAGGCCGCGGAACTTGTGGACCGGCCGGGCGGAGATCTCCCGCGAGGCGATGGCGCCCATCACCACCACGATCGCCAATGTGGCCCAGGGATTGTTCAGGGCGAAGACGAACCGCAGCAGGAAGCCCACCGCGATCAGCTGAACCACCATCCGCGCCGCCGCCCACAACAGCTGGCGATGAAGCTGCAGTTTCAGGGCGACCGACACCCCGGCGTCCAGGGCCACCAGCAGGGCGGCGAGGGCGAGGTCCGTCGGCGTGAGGGAGATCACGGCTCATCCTCCAGCTTGCGGTCGACCATCCGCATCCGGCGCGCGCCGAGCCGGCCGGCCTGGGCCGGATCATGCGACACCAGCACCAGCATGGTCCCGGCCGCAACCCGCTCCAGCAGCACCGCCTCGACCTTGGCCGTCGACACCGGGTCCAGCGGCGCGGTGGGTTCGTCGAGCAGCAGGCCGGGCGAATCGAGGATCAGGGCCCGCACCAGGGCCAGCCTCTGCCGCTCGCCGGTGGACAGCCGGTCGGCCGGCCCGTTGAACGGCGTGTCCTCAACGCCCAGGCGTCGGGAGAGGTCGCGGGCCCGGTCCAGGCTGTCCGGCGGGAAGTGATCGACGACCTTCGGCGCCCACCAGCCCGATTCGGCGGCGACATAGGGCAGGCTTCGGCGCCAGGCGTCGGCCGTCTGGCTCGATCGCGCCACGCCGTTCAGGGAAACCTCGCCCGTATTGGGGTCGAGATCCGAGACCATCCGCAGGAACAGGCTCTTGCCCGCGCCGGAGGCTCCGGAAATCGCCAGGATGGATCCGGCGGGAACCTTCAGGGTGAAGGGGCCGGCCAGGGCGCTGCGCAGGTCGCTGACGACGAGGCCTTCGGCCAAGGTCAGTTGTCGCCGCCGAGAATGCTGCCCAAGATGCCACCGACCACCCCGGCCGTGGCGATGCCGCCGAGGGCGCCGCCGCCGCCGCCCGACCGGTCGGGGGAGCCGGGCAGGTAGCGGGCGATCTCCTCGGCCAGGTTCATGATCGGCATCGACTGCAGCCACACCTCGCCCGGCCCGGTCAAACAGGCCAGGAACAGGCCCTCGCCGCCGAACAGGATGTTGCGGAAGCCGGGCACGATCTGGATGTCGAACGACACGCTGGGCTCATGCACCCCCACGTGGCCGGCGTGGACGTAGATCGGCTCGCCCGGCTGCAGGCGCTTGCTGACCACCTCGCCGGACAGGTCGAGGAACACCGTCCCCGGGCCGGTGATCCGCTGCAGGATGAAGCCGGCGCCGCCGAAGAAGCCCGAGCCGATCCGCTGCTGCCAGGCCAGCTCCAGGGTGACGGTCTTCTCGGCGCACAGGAACGTCTCCTTGCGGCAGATCAGGCTCTCGCCGGCGCGCAGGGTCCGAGCCATGATCGTGCCGGGAAAGCGCGG
The DNA here is from genome assembly GCA_903870555.1 of uncultured Caulobacteraceae bacterium. GTDB lineage: Bacteria > Pseudomonadota > Alphaproteobacteria > Caulobacterales > Caulobacteraceae > Acaudatibacter > Acaudatibacter boreus. The sequence goes on along the minus strand of CAIQDO010000259.1, from coordinate 1,722 downwards.
GGCGAAGGCCACATGGCCCCAGCCGCCCTCGGCGGTGAAGTCGGTGACGAAGAAGCTGCCGCCGGTCAGGCTGCGCTTGAGGCCGGCGAACAGGCCGCCGCCGGTGTTGGTGTGCATCCGCACGCCCGCGCTCATCCAGGCCATGGTGGCGGTCTGGCTGTAGACCGTCTCGCCGGGGGCGAGGTCGATCCCCACCGTCTGCATCACCGTTCCGGAAACCTCGTAGCGCATCGCTGGGCCTTTCATTGCCTGATCGCGGTCAGGCTAATATCACGCCGACCGACTGTCAGCTAAACAAGCCCTCATGTTCGGCGGAGACCCCGGTCGTCGGCGGCAGGCGCAAGTCGGTGATCGGTCGGGTCAGGCCGGCCAGGGCCGCCTCGGTCGCCGCCCTGCCGGCCGCCACGGCCGCCGGATAGGCTTTCCAGTCGCGCAGTTCGATGGCCCCCAGCGATGGGGCGATGAACAGGTCGGCCGAGGCGCGCGCCAGAGCGAGCTCGCGCGCCGCCGTCACCGTCGCCGACCGCAACAGCAGGGAGACGATCGGCGCGCCACGCCGCCAGCCGCCGGTGGCGAACCAGACCCACAACGACCGGGTCATCGCCAGATCGGCGGCGGTCAGGCCGCTCTCGCCGGCGACGTCCACGGCGATGATCGGTCCGTCGTGCAGGGCGCGCATCACGTCGGTGGGCAGGTTGCGCAACACCCCACCGTCCACCAGCACCGACTCGCCGTTGAAGATTGGCGGCAGGATGCCGGGCAGGGCGATCGAGGCCCGCAGCGCCTGGGCGATCGGCCCGCGGTCGTGGGTGTGGTGAGCCCCGGCCGTCAGGTCGGACGAGACGCAGAAGAAGGGGCGCCACAGGTCGCAGATGTCGGCGTCGCCGAAGTGTTCGACCAGCCGCGAGGCCACGCGTTCGCCGCGGGTCATGGCCAGACGTGGAAAGGTCAGGTCGCCCAGGGGATTGCTGTCGACGAAGGCCTTACGGATGCGCCGGTCGATCTCCGCGTCGTCCCAGTCCATCGCCAGGCCGGCGCCGACCACCGCGCCCATGGACGCGCCGCCGACGAAGTCCACAGGCGTTCCCGCCGCCCGCAGGGCCCGGATCACCCCGACGTGGGCGTAGCCCCGCGCGCCGCCCCCCGACAGCACCAGTCCGGTGGAGCGGCCCGTGATCAGCCGGGCCAGGCGGTCGAGGTCGCTCTGGTCGCGGTCGCGGATATGCAGCAGCCGCTGTACCGTAAGGGCGCGGCGCCAGTCTGCCGAGCCGGCCGGCCGGCCTGCGCCGGCCGGATGGACGAGAAGCAGATCGACGGGTTTGAGCAGCCGGACCGCCGCAATATGCCCCGTCGCCAGGCTTTCCGGCGGCGGCAGATCGCCACGGCCGATGCGGAAAAGGCGGTCGGCCTGACGGGCGCAGGCGGCGCCCCAGGCCGGCTCGTCGCCCTCGGCGCAGTAGAACACATAGTCATGGTCCTCCTCGATCCGCGACAGGGTCTCGGTGGTGTCCTCGGCCGCCGTCGCCCCCAGAACCGCCACGCTCGATCCCCAGGCCCTCACTGAGCGGGCCAGGGTTTCGGCCAGGCTCCGCACGCGGGCGGAGGCGTCCACCGCGACAAACCCGAACACCCGGGCGATCTGGGGCTGCGCCGGACCGCCGTGGGCGCGGACGATCAGCTGCCGCGCCATTTCCAGCATCACCGCCGGATGGGCGGTCAGGG
>CAIQDO010000258.1 GCA_903870555.1 uncultured Caulobacteraceae bacterium | reverse complement strand
GACATCGACATCGCGGCGGACGGCAAGCACATCCTGGTCTCCGTCGGGTCCGGCTCGAACCTGGCCGAGGGCATGCCGGCCAAGCCTGTCGCCGAGGCCCAAGCCTGGGAGACGGATCACCTGCAGGGATCCGCCTGGGGCCGAGAAGCGGATCGAGCCGACGTGTTGAGTTTCGACGCCGACGGGGGCGGCAAGGCGATCTACGCCAGCGGCATCCGCAACTGCGTGAGTCTGAAGGTGAATCCGACGACCGGCGATCCGTGGTGCGTGGTCAATGAGCGTGACAGCCTGGGCGACGACCTGCCGCCCGACTATGTGACACGGGTCAAGGCCAAGGGGTTCTACGGCTGGCCCTGGTACTACATCGGCGACCATGAGGACCCGCGGCTGAAGGGTCAGAGGCCCGACCTGGCCGGCAAGGCGATCGTGCCGGACGTGTTGATCCAGCCCCACTCCGCCCCCCTGGGCCTGGCGTTCTACGGCGTCCGGTCCGGGAAGTCGGCCTTTCCCGCCGAATATCGGGGCGATGCGTTCGTGGCGCTGCACGGGTCCTGGAACCGTGGGAAACGCACCGGATACAAGATCGTGCGGGTGAAGACCAAGGCCGGCGCTCCCCTCGGGACCTACGAAGACTTCGTCACCGGTTTCGTGGTCGACGACCGGAGTGTCTGGGGCCGCCCGGTGGGCGTGGCCGTGGCCCACGATGGGGCGCTGCTGTTCACCGACGACGCCGGCGGCGTGGTTTGGCGAGTGGCCTACGACGGCAAGACCGTCGGCGCCCGATGAGAGGCAGAGCGCCGGTGACGCTGCCGCTGGTCGCGGCCCTGACGACCAGCCTGCTCACGGCGGCGGGTCTGGCGATAGCTCAGAGCGGCGGCGGAGCCCCGGCGGCGGGCGACCCGGTGGCCGGCGAAGAGCTGTTCCTCGACCACTGCGTGATCTGCCATATCGCCGAGGGCGGCGGCCAGGGACCGAGCCTCAACGGCCTTTATGGCCGGAAGGCGGGTTCGATCCCGGGGTTCGCCTATTCGGCGGCCGTGCGCGACTCGGGGCTGACCTGGAGCGGTCCGCAGCTCGATCGCTTTCTGACCAATCCTATCCAGGCGCTGCCCGGCACCGCCATGCCGATCCTGGTCGCCGATCCCAAGGATAGGTCCGACCTGATCGCCTACTTCGCGTCCAAAAAAATTCCCTGACGTCCACGCCCCGAGCCCCGGCCTGTCGGCGTCGCAATTTGGCCGCGACGTCGGCGGCGTAGTACCCGGCCGCCGTCAAGGAGGATGCCGATGCGTCACGTCGCCTCGAACCCGTTCACGATCTTGCGCCTGACCGTTTGCGCCGGGATACTGTTGGCCGCGCCGCTGACGGCCCAGGCCCAGGAGGCCATCGCCACCGCGTTGCGATCTGCGGATGGCGGGGCGCCGACGCAGCCGATGGCGGATCGGCCCCTGCGGATCGACGACGGCGCGGACGACGGGCCGGGGTTTCTGCGTCCGCGCGGCCCGTGTGGCGGACCAGCCAGGACCGCCGACGGCAAGACAGACAAGACGCCGCACGGCGAAGTCTGG
>CAIQDO010000257.1 GCA_903870555.1 uncultured Caulobacteraceae bacterium | reverse complement strand
TGCATGTATTAGGCCTGCCGCCAGCGTTCGCTCTGAGCCAGGATCAAACTCTCAGGTTGAGTTGACGTCTAACTCTCGTTTCGGTGACCCGTAGGTCATCGGCGTAGTCTACATATCTTTTGACGAGGTCCCATCCCATCCAAACCCAGGGTTCGCACCCAAAGCCAGACAGGTATGGTATTGTCTTCAAGAGACCGCAAACCAGTCAGCGTCTTTTTGATGATGTGGTTAGCATCATCGCCAGGACACCGCCGCCTGCGTTTCTCTTTCCAAATCAACAATGTCAAAGACCGTTTCGGCCGGGGCCGGAACCCCCCGATGCGCTCGGGGGCAGCGGGGAGGGGCGTCTCTAATGGCCCGTCCCGAAGGAGTCAACCGACTTGTGAACGTTCCCAGATTGCTCCGGTTCAAGACACAAAACCGCTCCTGGCCGCCGGGGCGGACCCCTTTAGTCTTGGAAGCGATTCGGTTGAGGGAGCGGAAGCTAATCGAAGCCCGCTCGAAAAGCAAGAACTTTTTGGGTTCCTGGGGTCTTTCCGAGGGGCGGAAGTGGCTTCCGAACCGCGAGGGCGGTGTTTAGCCGGGGGGCGCCCGTCATGCAAGCGTCATGGACAAGATTCACGTCGCCGGGATCGCTTTTGCGGGCGGTCCCGGTTCCGGATCGTGGAAGGTCCGGGGGTCAGGCTGCGTGGATATAGGCTCGGAGCCCCTCCGCCTCGGCCTCGGTTTCCTCGATCTTGCTCTTCACCAAATCGCCGATCGAGACAATTCCGATCAACCTGCCGTGCTCGCACACGGGCAGATGGCGGATCCGCCGATCTGTCATGCGTTCGAGGAGGGCGTTCACCGTCTCGGTCGGTCCGGCGTAAATCACATCGCGCGTCATGCAATGGGACACGGGCCTGGTCAGACCCGCGCCTCCCTCTTCTGCGACCACGCGGACGACGTCGCGTTCCGCGACAATCCCCACGACCTCACGATCGCCCTCGACGACCACCATCGCTCCCACCCGTCGGGCGAAAAGCATGGCCGCTATGGCTCCAACAGTCTCATTGGGGGTTGCCGTAAAAACCACGTCACCCTTGGCCCTCAGCACGTCGGAAATGAGCATCGCGTTTCCTCCTGTTCTTCTTGTCGGGCCACGGTGTGCCTGATGCGAACGGGAATCAAAGCGCGATTACGTGATCTCCCTTGGCGCCGGCCAGCCAGCCGGTTGGAGCGATCAGCAGCAGGCCGCAGAAATAGCCGAAGATATGGGCTTCCCAGGCCACGGGCGCCCCGCCTGTGCCCGGCGTTAGGCCCGACAGGCCCAGAATGGCGTTCACGAGGATCCAGCTCAGGGTCATGCCCGTCACGGTGCGGCCGGTGATCGGACCGAGGCGTCCCCTCCCCTCGATCAGCCTGGCGGCGGCTCCCATGAGACCGGAAGCGGACCCGGAGGCTCCGATCAAGGCCCAGCCGCTTCCAGGCCGGCCGAACGGCGCCAGGATCATCTCCAGTCCGGCGTACATTGCCGCAGCGGCAACCCCGCAGGCGAGGAAAAACAAGAAGAACGCCGCGCCACCTCTCGGGGTAGGCCCGAGGAACCTCGCCACGGGCGCGCCGAAAGCGAGAACGAAGGCGGAATTCATCAGCACATGGGCCCAGCTGCCATGGACGAGTTGATAGGTGATCAAACCAGTCAATCGTCCCGCCGCGAAATCGGCGGACGTCAGAGCGAATCGGTCCGCGTCGCCGCCGGAGACAATCCGGACCGCATGCGCCCCAACGAGAATGATGATAAGGGCGGCCACCGTCCAAGGCGCGTTGAAGGCGGGTTCCCCTGCCCGCGTCTGGCTCTGTCTACTCGTCCGGTCGTTCATTTGAAAGTCTTGATGGGGCCAATGACGTCGCGCCGCAACCGCCGGTGATCGGCTTTCCGTCGCTTCGCGTCATCCTGCCCCCACACTGTCGTGATCGCCGAACACAGAGGCTTCGAGGGGCTCGGGCGCGCGGCGACCGAGAATCAGGTCGACGGCTTTTTCCGCGATCATGATGGTGGGAGCATTGGTGTTGCCCCCGACCAGTGTCGGCATCACGGAAGCATCGACGACCCTCAGGCCGACGAGGCCAATGACTCTCAATGAGGCGTCGACCACGGCCATGGCGTCGTCGGCGGCGCCCATCCGGCAGGTGCCAACCGGATGGTAGATGGTCTCGGCGGCGCGCCGGATCCAGGCGTCGACCTCTGCGTCACTGGAAATCGATTCCCCAGGTTCATACTCCCCCGCGCGGATCGCCTTCAGCGCCTGCTGCCTGGCCACGTCGCGGGTAATGGCGACGCCCTGGCGAAGCGCGCGTCGGTCCTCGTCGGTCGCCAGGTAGTTGGCGAAGATCGCCGGGTCCGCGAACGGATCGGCCGATTGCAGTCCCACCCTGCCGCGGCTTTCCGGCCGGAGTTGGCAGACGTGGATCGAGAACCCGTCCTTGCCCACCGCTTCCTTACCGTGATCCTTCATGATCGCGAGCACACAATGGAGTTGCAGGTCGGGCCGGTCGAGGTCGGGGCGCGACTTGAGGAAGGCGCCGGCCTCAAGGAAATTCTGCCGACCTGGCCCCTGCCCCAGCAGCGCATACGACAGGCCGGTCGTCAGCTTGTTGACTCCCTTGCTGAACGAATAGGCCGTGCGGACGTTGGGCGTCTCCCAGGACAGCGTGACGTCCAGGTGATCCTGCAGGTTGGCGCCGACACCCGGCAGGACGTGGGTCAAGGCGATGCCGGCGGCTTTCAGCTCGTCCGGACGCCCGATCCCGGAAAGCTGCAGGATATGCGGCGACTGCACCGTCCCTGCGCAAAGCAACACCTCGGCGTCGGCGAACACCTGTCGCGTCTGACCCGCCTGCTGAAATTCCACGCCGACAGCCCGGCCGTTCTCGATCAGGATACGGGTTGTGCGGGCGCCGATCTCCGCCGTGAGATTGGGTCGGGACAAGGCAGGGTGGAGATAGGCGGCGGCGGCGCTCCACCGCTTCCCGTCCTTTATGGTCAGTTGATAGGGGCCGAAACCCTCTTGCTGGTAGCCGTTGAAATCAGAGGTGAGCCTGTGCCCGGCCTGGGCGCCGGCGGCGATAAACGATGAATAGACCAGGCTTTTCGAAGACGCCTTCGACACATGAAGTGGCCCCTTCTCGCCGTGATAGGCGTCACCTCCGCCCTGCAGGCTTTCCGATCGCATGAAGTAGGGCAGCACGTCGGCGTACCCCCAACCCGATAGCCCCATCTGCCGCCACTGGTCGTAGTCCCGCGCGTGGCCACGAATATAGATCATGCCGTTGATCGACGACGAACCG
>CAIQDO010000256.1 GCA_903870555.1 uncultured Caulobacteraceae bacterium | reverse complement strand
TCGCGGCCGGACAGCGCCGCGCCGAACCGCACCCGCCCCTGCATCACCCCGACCCGCGTCTGGCCGCGCAGGTGCGAGAACCATTCGGCCAGGACGTCGTTGACCAGGCCGAAGTGCTCGGTGAACAGGTCGCGGTTGACCTTGGGCAGGTCCCAGCCGGGCAGATAGGCGTGGATGCGGTCCATGAACGCGGTGTCGTTGCGCATCTCCGGCGGCAGTGGGCCGAACAGGTGGCCAACGCGCTGCTGGTGCTGCACGTCCACCTCGAAATTGCCCACCAGGACGATCCCACCATCGGCGCGGATGCTCTCTCGCCCGCGCGAGAACTCGCCGGACTCCATGTAGCCCTTCATGATGTTGACGCCGTCCTTCTGATCGAAGGAGACGCCCGAAACCTCGTCGAAACAGACCACGTCGTACTGGCAGACCAGGCCGCGCTGTCCGTTCGACATGTTGACGAACATCCGCGCCACCGTCGCCTTGCCGCCCGACACCAGATGGGCATAGGGTGAGACCTGCTGGAACAGGTGGCTCTTGCCGGTGCCGCGGGGGCCAAGCTCGACCATGTTGTAGTTGCGCTCCACGAAGGGGACCATGCGCAGCAGCATCACGTCCCGTGCGCGGGGCGTCAGCCGATCGGGCTCCAGCCCGACGCTGCGCAGCAGCACGGCCTTCCATTCGTCGGTGGTCAGGCCGGCACGGCCGGCGGCGATCTTCTCCAGAACCCCGCGATTGGAGAGCTGGATCTCGCGCAGCGACAGCACCTCGAACGGCCGGCCGCCCTTCTCCTGGGCGATCGAGGCGTCGTAGCCCAGCTCGACCTCGGCGTAGAACCCGCCGGTCAGCATGCGCTCGTGGCGCGTGACCAGTGCGTCGCCGATGCGCACGTCGGTCAGGCGCAGAGACGGCATGGTCGCCAGATAGCTGTCGGTCTTGGCGTCCAGGCGCGCGGTGATCAGCTCGATCATCTTCACCGAGCCCTTCTCCCGGGCCCGGGCCTTGAACAGCTCCTCCTCCCCGGCCCGCACGGTGCGGTCGGCGAGCTGCTGCTGGACCATCTCCAGGCCCTCGGCGATCTCGCCCTCGTCAGTGCTGGCGCAGTAGCGGCCCAGCATGAACTCGACCACATAGGTCGGCACCGGGAACTGCCCCCGGAACCGCTGCACCAGATCCTTGCGCACAAGCTGGCCCGGGAAGGCGTCCGTGGCCTTTCTGTCGAGTGCGTCGAGTTCCATCGTTCAGGCTCCGTCTCGCCGGTCGTCCGATGCGCGCATGAGCAGGGCGAGCAGGGGCGTGTTGATGTAGTAATTGTTGCGGCCCTGCTGGTGCTTCTCGACGAAGCCTGCGGCCGTCAGCCCCTCCAGATATTTCGCCGCCGTCTGACGGGTCACCTGGAGGTCGGCCTGAAGGAACTCGATCCGCGTGTAGGGATAGCGAAAGAGGTTGTTCAAAAGGTCCTGCGAGTAGCGCACCGAGGGGTGCTCGCGCAGGCGCCGCTTGTAGTCGGCCATAAGAGTGCGCATCCCCTCTACCAGATCGAGGGTCTCGCGGGCGGTGGTCGAAACCGCGCGCAGCATGAACACCAGCCACGGCTCCCAGTCGCCATCATCGCGCACCGCCTGGAGCAGGCGATAGTAGTCGCTCTTGTTCATGGTGATGTAGCGGCTGAGATAGAGGATCGGGATCTCCAGCAGCCCCACCCGCGTCAGGTAGAGGACGTTGATGATGCGCCCGATCCGGCCGTTCCCGTCGGTGAAGGGGTGGATGCTCTCGAACTGGTGGTGGATCACCGCCATCTTAACCAGGGGGTCGAGGCTGCTGGCCGCATCGTCATTGATGAATCGCTCTAGCGCGGTCATGGCGGCGACGATCTCGTCGGGATTCTGGGGCGGCACGTAAACAAGAGACCCGGTCGCCTCGTTCTTAAGGGCGGTCCCGGGGGTCACGCGGAAACCCGCGTCCGTGTTCTTGAGCACACGGAACATGTCGATGACGCCGTTGCAGGTCAGCAGGCCCTGGTGCTGGGCCAGACCATCGAACCCGCGCTTGAGCGCGTCGCGATAGTTGGCCACCTCCTTGACAGCCGGCGAGGTCGGCCCGTCGAAGAGCATGCCGGCCTGAAACAGCTCGTCCTGAGTCGTAACGATGTTCTCGATTTCGGAACTTGCCTTGGCTTCCTGAAGCGCCAGGGTGTCGATCAAGATGCCCTGGTTGGGCATGGTCGCCGCGCGCCCCTTCAGTTCGGCCAGATGGCGATGGGCCCGCGCCAGCTCACGCAACACTGCCGTGGTTTCGAGTTCGCCCGGCGGTGGCAAGGACGGCAGCGCGTAGGTTGATTTTAACATATGCCGTCCATCGTGTTCGAAAATCGGCGAATTTTTAACATATCCACACGAACGTGTTAACTGAAACCAAGATCACCCCCCGACCGTCAAGGTGCGCATGGCCAGGACCCGGTCGGCGTCGTCCAGGACCACCAGGGTCACCGTCTTGCCTTCATGCTCGTCGGACACCAGCATCGACCCCTCGCCGTGCTCGCCCAGCACGCGAACGATCTTCAGCACCGAGGCGCCGGAGGTCTCGGTTCCCAGGCGCAGGTCGGCCCGCAGGTCCGCGCCGCCGGCCACCTCGACCTTCAATCTCAGGTTGGTCCATTCGGCCCGGGTGATGCTGACCGCCCGCGACACGCCCATCGGCGCCACGTCGATCACCGGAACCACGCACTCCTGCGGGCTGATTCCGCCGTGGGCGTAGTCGTAGCCGGCGTAGAAGCTCATCGCCCCGGTGGCGAAGGCGACGCGCACCTCGCCGTTCCAGCTCCAGGGCGCGAAGTCGTAGCTGGTCGGCGCGCCGGGCTTGATGCGCGCGCAGCGGGTGCGCTTGCCGTCGCCCTCGACAACCGCCGTATCCAGCATGGCTTTTTGCAGCCCGCCCGGGATCAGCAGCCAGCCGTGGTCCGTCACCACCCGCACCCGCCGGCCGGCCTTGGCGAGGTCCAGGATGAAGGTGGCGCATTGGCTCAGGCCCAGTGCGATCTGGTCGGCCAGCCGCACCTGAAGGCTGTGGCCATCCTCGTCGAAGGTTCCACACTCCAGCCACGCCTTGGGCGCGTCGGCGGTGAATCCCCAGCCCTGGTCGGCCATAAGCTTGCGCAGGGCCCCATGGTCGGCGCTCCGGCCCTCCGGGGTCACCGGCGTAAGGTCCGCGGACTCCGCGCCGCCGCGCAGCAGGCCCGCCACCGGCGAGGCCAGGGGTTTGCAGGTCGCTGTCGAAGTGGGGAACCCCGTCCATCGCCAGTCCAGCGTCGCCGAGGCGCGGGCTTTTTCCAGGACCTCGGTCAGGGCGATGCCCAGATCCATCCGCAGGCCATCGACGAACACCACCGCGTCGGCCGAAGTCGGGATCTCCCTGGCGGCGAACGTCACCGCGCCGCTCTTCACCATCCCCTGAAGGGCCAGGGCGCCGTCCTCGACCCAGGGCAGGTAGATCGCCCGCAGGGCCGTCGTCACCGCCGCCCGGTCCGCCTCGGCCGGCGCCGCGGCCAGGGCCGCCATGGCCGCGCCGTCGATCCGCGCGCCCGATCGGGCATAGTCGGCGGCAAAGGCGCTGGCGTCGTGCGCCGGCCAGGCGGGGGCCTGGGCGATCACGGCCAGCCGGCCGATGGCCTCGGCCAGGGGCGACTCGCCGCGCCGACCCCAGAGGCTGTCGCGGCGCAGTCCGTGCTCGGCCTCCAGCTTCAGGATTTCGAGGGCGGCGGCGTCCCGCGCCGTCCCGCCAAGGCGGCCCAAGGCCGCGCGAAGCGCCCCTTCCCGATCGCGGTTCAAGGTCGGATAGGCGCGGTTGTCCTCGAACAGGGATCCGGGCGACTCGACGCCGAGCAGCGTCACAACCGCCTCAAAACCCCGGCCGTTGGCCGCATCGAATCGGCCCCAGACCCGCGCCCAACCCCCCTCGCGCTTGGCCAGACGCCGCGCCGCGTCCTCGGGCGACAGCTTGCGCGGATCGAAAGCCAGATCCTTGACCGCGCGGGCCGCGAAGGCGTTGAGGCGAGCGGCGTCCAGGGACCCGCACATCCAGGCCAGCATGTCCGCCTCGAGATCCGGCGCGATCAGGGCATGCAGGCTGTCGGCGTTCCATCGCTGGCCGCGCAGGGCCTCCAAGGGCCGGCTGAACACCACGGTCGCCGCCTCGGCGAGTGCCAGCCGGGTGGTCGCGTCGTCGGCCACCTCCAGGTTCAATGAGCCGCGCTCGGCGGCCAGGAACCCGCGCAAGGTCCAGTCCTTGCCGTTGACATGGCCGAACCAGGCGCCGGAGACGCCCAGCCAGACAAGGGGCGCCAGCAGAGCCGGACAGGCCTCGGCGTCGCGCAATGTCTCCCGCGAGACGCCGGGCAGATAGAGGATCGGCGGCCTACCGGCCGGCCAGGTCACGTCCGGCAGGGCCCGCGCCACGGCGGCCCGCAGCCACACAGCCGGAC
>CAIQDO010000255.1 GCA_903870555.1 uncultured Caulobacteraceae bacterium | reverse complement strand
CGCTTCGTAGACGCTTGCGGGCAGATAGGACAGAAAGCGTCGGGACTGGGCAACGGCGTCAGCCTCGTTGAGCGCAAGATTGTCCACTGAACCGTTGCGGCAGTGAACCCGCCAATCTCCCAGGTCCTCCTTGCTGATGTCGTAGCCCATGGCGTGGCTGACGACAGGCGGGCCGGCGACGAACAACTGGGCGATATCGCGCACCATCACCGAGAAGTGGCCCAGCACCGCCTTGGCCGCGCCGATGCCAACGACGCTGCCAAGCAGAAGATTGACCACCGGAACCTTGCCGAGTTGGTCGGCGAACAGCGAGCTCCCAAGATGACCGGGTAGGAACGAGCCGCCGCCGCCGGCGACGCGGGGCCGACCGGCGGTAATGGCCCCCGAACTCTCGCGGGCGGCGCTCTCACCCGCCTTGTGCTGCTGAGGCACCATCGCCGCCACGCTGCCCCCGCCCGACGACCCATCAAGCAACCGTATCGAGGGGCACAGCAGTTCCAACGACAGGCGGTCGAGATAACCGCTCTTGGCCCCGATCGCCCCGTCCGCGTGACCGCCGCGCGAGGTGAAATCATCGGCGCAGACCACCGCCGTCCGCCCGTCGACCTTTCCCCAGCCGCCGATGTGATTGGCCGGCGTGAAGTCGGCGACACGCCCCTCGTCGTCGTAGGACGTGAAGCCCGCCAGGCTGCCGACCTCGCGGAACGTGCCGGCGTCGAGCAGAAGGTCGATTCGCTCCCGGCAGGTCAGCTTGCCTCGGTTGCGTTGACGCACGACACCCGGATCCCGCGACCCCTCGGCGAACCGCCCGTGGGCGATGGCCTGCAGCGCCGCCACCTCCGCCAGAACCGGCGCCCAGCTGTCATCGCCATGACGCCGGGGGCCGACCTCCGCCGCCTCCAAACCTGTCGGCGCGATGGCCGCCAGCACCTGGCCCGCCGAGACCTGGTCACCGATATCGACGGCTGAGAGCCGCGCCACCACCCCACCGCGAGGAGCGGTAATGGCCGTCTCCATCTTCATGGCGCTTATGATCATCAGAGTGTCGCCAGGCGAGACCGCGGCGCCCTCCTGCGCGACAACGTCGAGCACCGTGCCGGCCATCGGCGATTCGACGCCTACCTCGCCGACATCTAGGGCCACCGAAACGCCGCCTGCCTCGGCGGCCGACGCCTGGTCGGCGATGACTCCGAACCCGCGACTGAGCGCCGTGGCCCGCTGATCGAGCAGGGCCACCGTGGCCGATGTTGTCGGCGCCTTCCCCACCGTTGCGCCCAACTCCGGCTCTTCGGCGAGCAGGGTCGTGCGCGCCCCTCCGGTCCGCACCGATGGGTGAGCCAGAATCGCGCGAAGCTGGCGGAGATTGGTTGCCACCCCAGCGATGTGAAAGTCGTCGAGCGCGCGCATCGTCCGATCGAGCGCGGACACATAGGACCCTGTCGAATTGGATCGCCCGATCACCTTGGCGAACATCGGATCGAACTGCGGCGGCGGAGCCCAGCCGACATAGGCGCAGGAGTCCACCCGCACGCCCGGTCCCGTCGGCTCGTGGTAGGCGGTGAACAGACCGCCGCCGTGAGCGACCACCCTGGCCTGCACCGCGAAACCGCGTGGCGGCGGGACGGCCGCCTGGTCGGCCAGCCCGAGCTCGGCGAGCGAGGCGCCGGCGGCGATCCGGAATTGGATCTCGACCAGATCCAGTCCCGTCACCTGTTCGGTGACCGTGTGTTCGACCTGAATGCGCGGATTGCCTTCGATGAAGACATGCTCGCCGGTCTCGGCATTCACGAGGAATTCCAGGGTGCCGGCGTTGACCTGGCCGGCGGCCCTCGCCAGCTTCAGGGCGTCGGAGAGAATCCGCTCGCGTAGCGCCGGATCGAGACCGGGAGCGGGCGCAATCTCGACCACCTTCTGATTGCGGAGCTGAACGGAACAGTCGCGCTCATGGACGTGAACCACGGCGCCCGCCCGATCTCCGAGGATCTGCACCTCGATGTGGCGCGGCCGAACCATCAGCTTTTCCAGGAACAGGTCCCCTTCGCCGAAGGCGGCCAGCGCCTCGCCCTGGCACCGGGCGAAGGCCTCGACCATGTCGTCGGCGCGATCGACGCGGCGCATGCCCCGCCCGCCGCCGCCGGCCACGGCCTTGACCATCACCGGATAGCCGAGCGCCTCCGCCGCCGTCGCCGCGTCCGGCGCCACGGTGTCCGGATCCGTCGAGACGACAAGCCCTTGCGCGGTCATCTCGAAGCCTGGCACCGTCGGCACGCCCAGCGCGCGCGCCAGCG
>CAIQDO010000254.1 GCA_903870555.1 uncultured Caulobacteraceae bacterium | reverse complement strand
GGAAAACCTCAAGGATAGCTCGGGTAGCGACTGGATATTCTGAACCACCGACCCGCCCGCGCCAAGGGTCCGGGCGACGAACGCCTCGAGATCGGCCGTCTCGAATCCCAGGATCGAATCCCCTTCCGGCGGCCTGTTGGTATCGTGATACGAAAACAGGATGAGGCTCGCGGGCCCCGGTGGGTCTCCTCCAAGGATGACCTCGGTTATCGTGCGGCCGCCGACGACCGCCCCGATCCGCCTTTGCTCCGTCAGGCCGCAAACCTCGGCGTAGAACTTGGCCGAACGTTGCAGGTCGCCGACAATCAGCTTCGTGAAGGCGAATGCGCCCTTTGACATGCCGAAGTCACTCCGTGGGTCGAAAGTCAGGCCGTTGCATGAGGTTGAGACGCCATGCCACGCACACGTCAACGGAGATTGTTCTAGCCCAACCGCTAGCCCGGTCTAAGCTGAAAGGATCAAGTCTCGGGGGCGAATTGACGCGATCTAAGGCAAAGACAGGGTCGGCGTCGTGAGACGGGTGTGAGCCCAGTCGTCAGCGAGAGCGCGCACAACCGGCGATGCGACGGCGTAGAGTCCATCGAGAGCCTCCTGATTCGCAGGCAGTCCCTCCACGGCTTCCTTGGCGATGAATTGCGCCGCCGACAGGCCTGACGGCGCCACGACGTAGTCGCTGCCGGCGCGCAGCATCAGCACCCGATCGGTGCGGACCCGTCCAGCCTTGGCCAGAAAGCTCAGCGCCTGCATCACGCCGGTGTCTTCCTCGGCCGACATGACGAACACACCCTGCCCGCCCGTCCAATACGGCACCCATCGCTCAGCCCAGTCGGTCATGTGGTCGCCGTACCAGAAGCGGGACGACATCAGGCCGTCGCCTTCGAGAACGGTGGGCGGCAGGGCGCCGGGCCCGGAATAGGGTGCGCGAACCCTCGCGAGGACCGGATCGTCCGGCAGACGAATCGACCGTGTCCGCGCGTAGGCCCAGTCGACCAGTCCCCGGTTGAGGGTGAAGGCGGTGTCGCCGTCGTCGTTATGACTCGCGGGCGCCGGCAGCGCATACGGGGTGGTCCGTTGATTTGGCAGGATGCCCGTCGGCCAGTCGGCGGGAATGTCGCGACCGTCGATTTCCTGGCCGAGATCGCCATCGACGACGAAGCGCTCCCAGGCGACAGAGCCCGCGGACGCCACCTTCGGGTCGACGCCGGCCGTTCCCGCCAGCACCCAATAGGCGTGGCTGAGATCGAATCGTGGATCCATGCCCAGCGCCATGATCGACGCCGAGGCCCGGGCCGTCGCCATGCCGGTCAGCACCGCCAGAACATGCCGTTTGGGATCATAAAGCAGGGGATGGACCCCGACAGGGAACGGCATCTCGGTGGTGAACGGCCAGTACTTCCGCCAGGCGTACAATTCGCCTTTCAGATCCTTGCCGCCCCGGATGACCTCCCAGGTGGTGATCACCACGACGCGCACTTCCATGGGCTTGGCGGAAGGTCCCGCGGCGGCCGCGGGGCCGGCGAGCGCAACCAACAGGGAGGCCAGACCGAGCCACAGCGCCCTCACGGGTCGGGGCCATTTACCAGTTCGCTCGGCCATCGAATCTCTCTTCGTCCTGTGTCCGCTGCCTCGATCGCATAGCCGTATTCGACCCCGAACAATCGCTGAATTCCTAACGACGCGCTGTTTCTACGCAAGGCGCCGCGAAACCAGACGGACAGGCTTCGGGCGCCTTGAGCCGGGGCGCTCGGAAAGGTCATATCAAACGGCGCCGCCGCGGCGTCTTGTCATCGCCCAGGACCGCCATGCCCCTGTCAGCCTTCATCCACGACCTGCCGAAATGCGAGCTCCACGTTCATATCGAGGGCACGCTTGAGCCCGAACTCAAGTTCGCGCTCGCCGCACGCAATGGCTTGGCCTTGCCGTTTCGCGACGCGGCAGAAATGCGGGCCTCCTACGCCTTCCATGACCTGCCATCGTTCCTGACCCTCTAATACAGCGGCATGGACG
>CAIQDO010000253.1 GCA_903870555.1 uncultured Caulobacteraceae bacterium | reverse complement strand
TATCCTGTTTTCACGATGGCAAAGAGCAACGAAAGATTGCATTATGCGATATTATGGAGCGCCTGTAAATCCCTGGCCAACCTGTCGCGCTGGTCGCCTATCTACGCGCGGAGGGTACGGGGTCATCGAGATGCGGCCGGCGACCGCACCCAGCTCACCTATGCCGACAGCGGCGCCAACGCCCTTGCGGTTCAGTACGGCTATTCCAATGCTGCAACGCGCTCAATAGAGGTGACATATTTTCAGCACTCTCGGCAATTTTTGGATCATAAGGCCATTCCGGATCACGTCGACCTGGGCAAGTTACTAAATGACGGGAACGAACGATTCAGGAATTGTGAAGGGTGCCGGCGCTGGTGCGCCTTGGGCCAAGCATACCGGTAACGTCCTACCCTGTCACCGGTACGATAATCCGGTACGATACTTGGATACTTGCCCTACCCGGATTTGACGACGGTGACGGGATGGGACATCAGGACTTTCGGGACGAAGGGAGCGCGGCGATCGCCTCGGCGTCAGCCGTGGTGGACGGGGGTCAGCTCGCTGGGCGCATGGCTTCGAATGTGATGCGTAATCCCAGCGCGCCAGCAATCTTCGCGACGGTCGCAAAGCTGGGATTGCCATCTTCGGACAGGGCTTTGTAAATCCCCTCTCGGCTCATGCCGGTGTCGCGGGCCAGCTTGCTGATGTTTCGGGCGCGCGCCACGACCCCCAGAGCGCGGGTGACATAGGCGGGGTCGTCTCCCCCCTCCGCCATCACGGCGTCCAGATAGGCGGCAACGTCGTCTTGGGTTTCGAGGTAGTCGGCGGAATCATACCGGCTGAATTTGGCTTCGGTCATAGTCGGTCAATCCTTCCATTCGGCGGCCAGCGCCCTTGCCTGCTCGATGTCCCGCTGCTGCGTGGTCTTGTCGCCGCCGCACAGCAGGACGATGACGATGGAACCACGCCACATGAAATAGACTCGGTATCCGGGTCCATGGTCGATCCGCATTTCGGACAGGCCGCCACCAACAGGCTTCACGTCGCCAGGGTTCCCTGATGCGAGCCGGTCGATCCTCGCTGCGATCCGCGCGATGGCGCGCCGATCACGCAGGCCACGCAACCATGCGTCAAAGGCCGAGGTTTTGATCAGCTCGATCATTTGTCAACCCTAGATGACAATTCGAAATTGTCAACCATGGTTATCATGTCGAACCATCTCGGGTTTGCCGAACGATGAGCGTCGTGTGACGGCCTCGGACAGTCTCCGTCGAACTTGTGGCTCGAAGTCGCTCCAGACCACGCCATGCGCCAGTCTGCCAAACGGGCGCCAAACGGGCGCCTCAAGATCCATTCTTCTCTCATTGAAGGGTCACCCGAGTTCGGAGCCCTGCACGGCTGGCGTCAGGCGGCCGATCTCGCCGCGCGCCGCAGCGCCTGGGGCGGCTGACCGAAGGCGGCCACGAAGGCCCGCCGCATACGCTCGGGATCGCCGAAGCCGGTGTCCTGGGCGATCCGGTCGATCTGGCGGCCGCTGGTCTCCACCGCCGCGCGGGCGGCCTCCAGCCGCAGCCTCTGCACCACCTTGGCCGGCGTCATGCCGGTTTCGGCGGCAAAGGCGCGGGCGAAGTTGCGCTCGCTCATCGCCGCCCGACTGGCCAGGCGGTCGATCGTCAGCGACTCGGCGAGGTGCTCGCGCATCCAGGCCAGCAACGGGCCGAACCGCTCTCCGCCGCTGTCCAGGTCGAGCAGGGCGGAGAACTGCGACTGGCCGCTGGGCCGGCGGTGATAGACGACCAACTGCTGAGCCGTCCGCTTGGCGACGGCCTCGCCCAGATCCGCGCCAATCATCGCCAGGGCCAGGTCGATGCCGGCGGTGATGCCGGCGGAGGTCCAGACCTCGCCATCCCGGGTCCAGATCCGGTCGGGCTCGAGTCTCACGTTTGGAAACCGACGGCCGAAATCCTCAATCCTCGACCAGTGCGTGGTGGCGCGCCGGCCATCCAGCAGCCCCGCCGCCGCCAGAACATAGGCGCCGGAACAGACGCTGGCGACGCGACGCGCGCCAAGGCCGGCCCGCCGGACGAAATCCAGCAGGACCGGGTCGGACATGGCCTGGCGGGAGCCATTCCCGCCGGCGACCACAAGCGTGTCGACCGAGGCCGGGTCGCCCAGTCCGACCGCGGTCATCCGCGCGCCCGACGAACTGGCGACCTCTCCCGGCTGCGTCGCGCGAACGCTCAAGGCGTAGGATTCCGGCTGCAAACGCCCGGCGATCTCGAAGGCGCCGATTGGACCGGCGGCGTCGATGATCTGGAAATCGGGGAAGATGACGAAGGCGATCTGGCGAAGCATGGCTGAAAATAGGGGAACCTTGTCATTTCCGCCAGAGGCGATCCGGCGCACCCTGTGTTTGTTCCTCCACCCGTTCAAGGCAGTTCCAACATGGCCGATACGCTCACCATCGTCTTCCCGCTCTATCCCGGCGT
>CAIQDO010000252.1 GCA_903870555.1 uncultured Caulobacteraceae bacterium | reverse complement strand
CGCCGTCACCTATACGCTCAATCCGGTCTCCAGGGTCGCCACCGGCGCCACCATAACGACCACGACAGTGGCCGGGTCCGGGACCCAGGCGACCGCGTTCAACGACTTCACCGCATTTCAGGTCGGTCAAGGGTTCAGCGTCGTGCTGAAGATTCCGACGCTGGCGACCAATCTCGTCAATATCGTCAACAGCGGGACGACCCAGATCGATGGGTCGGTGACCAGTTCGCTGATGTCCAACGGCGCCGTCGGCGGCAACGTGTTCTTCGTGTCGCCGGACGGGTTCATCGTCGGCCCTCACGGGTCGGTCAACGTCGGGTCGCTCACGGTCGAGACCGGCCGGTACGCCATGCCCAAGACGTTGCCCGTCGGAGGCGGATTGCCCACCGGCGCCGCCGATATCCTCGCCGGGACCATTCCGCTGACCGCGGACGGCTCCATCGTCATCGCCGGACGGATCAACGCTTTCAGTTCCACAGGATCCTCGGTCCGCCTGATTTCGGGCGCCGCGACGACCGTCGCGACCAGCGGCGTGATCGAAGCCGGAGCCTCGGCGCTGTCGGAGTCCGTCTTCGCTTCGGTCGTGAACACCAACAGGCTGCGGGCCACGGGCGCCATCGTGGCCGATGGCGGGGATGTGATCCTGACCGGGTCCACTGTCGAAGTGGACGGGGTGGTCAAGGCGGACGCATCCGGCCTCGCCCCGAAGGCCGGGGCCGCGACCCCGACGATCGCGATCACGGGCGGTTCCGGCGTCACCCTGTCGGGCGGCCTTTCCGCGGTCAGCGCCGTCAACGGGCCTTCTGGCGTCATATCGGTCGCTTCGGGCGGGAGCGCGACGGTGGCCAGATCCACGATGATCTCGGCCGACGGCCTGGGCGCGACCAGCGGCGGAACGATCCGCTTCGATATCGGCAAAGACCTCGCGGTCGCCACGGGCGCGACGTTCTCGAGCCGAGCGCTCGGGTCGGGTAATGGCGGCGCGGTGAATTTGTATGTCGGGGGCACCGCCACCATCGGCGCCCTTGGGCTGTCTCTGACATCGCTTCGCGGGCAGGCCGGCTCCTTCCTGGTCGACCCGGACAATCTGATCATCACCGCGAACCAGATTACGCTGGGCGCCTCGATGACGTTCGAAGGCGTCAAGACCCTGACCGTCGCCAGCGGGGTGACGATCGATTCGCGGAACTTGGACACCTTTGGCAACAGTCAGGGCGATTCGGGCTCGATTACCCTGCTCGCACCCTCGATCGCGGTGCAGTCCAACACGCAAATTCTGGCCGGAACGGTCGGATCCGGCGGGTACAAGGCCGGCGCTGTGTCGCTGATGGCGACGGCCACGGACGCATCCGCCGGCGTCGCCTCGATTGCGGTCGGCGACTCTCTCGGCGGTCGCGCGACGCTATCCGGCGGCGTCGTCCAGCTGCAGGCCACCTCAAATCTGGGCTCAAGCACGAGCCACGCCACGATCACCGTCACGAACGCCGATCTGACCAGCACAGGCAGCCTGGGCTTGGCGGCGACCGCCACCGGCGTCGAAACCCTCTCGGCGCCCGAGGCCGCGGCGAGCGTCGACGTACTGGCGACGACGGACGTGTTGGGGTCGTCGACCCTCAAATCGTCCGGACCGGTGACCCTGTCGGCGACGGCGTCGGCGACGGTCGCCGCCACCGGCGCCCTGCCCACGGGCGTGACGCTTCCCGCGGACGCGGCCGCGGCCGTCGCCCATGTCACCAGCGTCGCCCGCGTTCAGGTCGCCGGGACGTCTTCGGTGACCACCCAAGGCGCCACGGGCGACATCGCCCTGACGGCCGCCAACACGGTCTCTTCTGCGGTGACGGCCGACGCCTCCGCAAGCAGCTCGACGGCGGTGGCCGGCAGCGCGGCCGTCGATGTCGTCGACATGACCACCCTTGCGGAAGTCGCCGACGCCGCCTCGGTGAAATCCTCGGGTGGCCTTACGCTCAAGGCGCGATCGAGCGCTGCCACGTCAGCGGTCGCCAAGGCGTCGGCGGCCGGCGGAGCTTCGGCGGATGTTGGCGGCTCCGGCCCCGCCGCGGGCGGCGTGACGGCGGAATACCTCGACGGCTCGAGCGGACCGGGCGCCAAGTACGCCGCCGACGAGACCACAACGGACGGCAAGGTCGCCGCCACGGGCGCCTTGGCGATCAACGACCTGACGTCGAACACGTCGGTCGTCATGTCCTCCACCTCCGCCGCGACGATCGCGGGGGCGCTGACCCTTTCCAGCCAGGCCCAGAATGCCGGCGCGGCCACGGCCGACGCCTCCGCGGTGACCGGAACGACCGGCGTCGGGGTAGGCCTGGCGCTTGATCTGGCGAAGGTGTCCAACGACGCCACCCTGGCCCAGACGGTAACCGCCGGCGGCATCGGCTTGAGCGCCACGGATACCGGCGGCCTCCCGGGCAACGCCTTCGGGGCGAGCGCGACATCGGGCGCGGGCGCAACCAATGTCGGCGTGGCCGGCTCCCTTGGCCTGACGCTGCTGGACTCGGAGTCGGTGGCGACCATCGCGTCGGGGTCGATAACGCTCGCGCCGTCGGTTGGTGTGACGGGAGCTAACGGTTCGGTGACGCTGGCGTCGGACAATGAGACGTCTTCGACCGTGGCGGCCCTGCCGGCGGGCGACGGGTCGACCTCGACGGGCAATGTCGGGGTTGGCGCCTCGGTGGCGCTGAACCTGATCGCCACGCGGTCGAAGGCGAGCCTGGCCGACGGGGTGAGCCTGAGCGGCGCGGGCGATGTGACGCTGACGGCGGATGCGACCCACGCGGCCTCGACCCAGGCCGACCAGGGCTCGTCGGGCGGGGTGTCGGTGACGCCGGTGGTGGCCCTGACGCTGGCGGACGATCAGACCTCGGCGACGATCGGGGCCTTGGCGGGCGGGCT
>CAIQDO010000251.1 GCA_903870555.1 uncultured Caulobacteraceae bacterium | reverse complement strand
TCGCGGCCGGCATGCGCTCGATGATCGGATCAAGGCCGACGCAAAGGCCGGCGCCGGACGCCCGCCACGCCTCGGAAAGTTTATTCGCAAAATCCATGAACCAACTCCAGCCGCGCGACGCTGTGTCCTTGAACCCCGATCAACCAGGCTCAGTAAAGGCCCCCGGTTGACAATACCGCCCCGCCGGGACCGTTTATGCGGGCGATCAACCCGTCGAAAGGACCCTGAACATGGATTGGGCGAGGATCATGGCGCCGCTTTCGGGCGGCGAGGGCGACCGGCGGGTCCTGGCGGCCGCGACATCGCTGGCCGAGGCCTTCGGGGCCGAACTGGCCTGCGTTCACGCGCCCGCCGATGTGGCCGATCTCATACCCTGGATGGGCGACGGCTTCATGGGCGGCGTTCAGGCTACGGCCGTCCAGAGTCTTCGCGACGCCGCCGCCGCCGGCGAGCGCGCCGCCCGGACGATGGTCGACGCCTGCCCCTACGCCAATAAGACCTTTCTCGGGCTCGCCTCGCCGGTCTGGGCCGCCCTGGCGATGGAGAGCCGCCTGTCCGATATCGTGGTGTTCGACACCACCGCCGCCCGCGGCAAGGGGCCGCTTTCGGAGGCGTTCCAACAGGTCCTCGCCGACGAACAGCGCCCCACCCTGGTGGCCCACGAGGGCTTGAAGATCGGCGGCCCGATCGCCATCGCCTGGGACGGGGGCAAGGAAGCCAGCCGGGCCGTGCGTACGGCCATCCCCTTGCTGGGCAGGGCGTCCAACGTGGTCATTCTTTCGGCGCCGGCCGCCTCGCCTCGGCGGTTCGACGCCGAGCGTTTGAAGCAGTTCCTGTCCGCCCGCGGCGTTTCCGCCTCGGTCGTCGTCCTGTCGGACACCGGCGATCCGGCTCCGGCCCTGGTTCGCGGCGCCAAGGCGGCGGGCGCGGAAATTCTGGTCGCTGGGGCGTTCGGCCACCCGCGGTTGCAGGAATATGTGTTCGGCGGCGCCACCCGCACCTTCCTCAATTCGGAGGGGCTTTCCCTCTTCCTGTCGCACTGACTTCCTTTCCTCAGGCGACCATTCCCTCAGGCGACACTTTCCTCAGGCGACTCTTCAATCGGAGTGTTCATGTCACTTTCGCGTATCGTTCTGCGCCTCGCCCGCAATCCCGGAACGGAATTCGCCGGCGGCGACGACCACCGAGGCTACAGCCTTGTCGCCCCACTCACGCCTGAAGGTCTGCTCGACGTCGAGGCCTGGCACGCGCTCAAGGGGCAGTGCTCGGTGCGGCGTTTCGCGCCGGACGAAGATCACGCGGACGGCCGTTTGGCCCGTCGCGGGCAGAGCTGGTTCTTCGACTACGACAACGACGCCGCCGATGACGACGAGCCGGTCTATCGCCTCGGCGAGCACCGGTTCGTGGTGGGCGAGTATGTCGCGGTCACCGACCACAACCGCCGCCTGCTGACCTACAAGGTCACCGACGTCGCCCCCGCCTGACGCCGGAAACCCTCAGGGTTTCGTGGCCAGGGCCCGAACCAGCGCCATCGGCACGTAGCGATCGAGCTGGCCCAGCATGGCTCGATAGACGCTCGGAGGCTCGCCCTTTGCATCGGCGATATCGGTCGCCTCGCCGGCCGCGTAGTCGGCTAGCAGGAAGGTCTTGCCCGCGGCGTCGGGGAACCGCGCAATCACGATCGCCCGGTGGCGCGCGGTCATCGTCAGGATCAGGCTTGCGTGCCGCACGTCGTCCGCCGCCAGGGCCTGCGCCCGGTGCGCCGAGACATCGAGACCGCGGCGCGACAAAAGCCTTGCCACTTCCGCCTCCGGGCGGGTCTCGAACGGGTCGAGATCAACGGCCCGCGCGATCGCCAGCACCGGCGACAGACCGCGTTTGACTGCGGCGTCCGCCAGGGCCTCCGCGGCGACGCTTCGCCCGGTCGCGCCGGTGTCGACGAAGGCGATCTTGACCGGCGATCGCTCGGCGGCGGCGGCAGGCGTCGCGGCGGCCAGCAGCAGCAGGCCGATCATCAGGGCGCGGACAGGGCTGTTCATTCGGCAATTTCCGTTTAGACGACCCGGTTTCCGCCAGCTGTCGGCGGAAGGTCGAGGGGCCTGATGATCTATCTCGTGCGCCATGGACAGACCCTGTTCAACGCCCAGGGACGCCTCCAGGGGCGACTCGATTCGCCCCTGACCGACCTGGGTCGCCGTCAGGCGGTCGCTGTCGGGTCCTGCCTCCGCGCTATGCTGGCGTCGCCGGCCGACACCCGCCTGGAAAGCAGCCCGCTTGGCCGGGCGCGGGACACCGCCGAGATCATCCGCGCGACCCTTGCGGGCGGCGTGGTCGCGTGTGACGCGCGCCTTCGCGAGATTTCGCTCGGGTCCTGGGACGGCCTGACCCCGGCCGAGATCGAGGTCCGCTGGCCCGGCCTTTGGCGATCGACCGTCAGGGAAAGTTGGGCGGAGACCTGCCCGGACGGCGAGCCCTACGACGCCGCCGTGGCCAGGCTGGCCGCGTGGCTGTCCAGCGCGATTGGCGGAGGGCCGCGGATTGTTGTCAGCCATGGCGGCGCCATCAGCATCCTGCGCGGCCTGCATCTCGGACTCAGTCGCGCCGAGACGCTGTCCCTGGCCGTGCCGCACGGTGTGATCTTCGCTCTGTCGCCCGGGGCCGTCACCGCCATTCCGTGCGGCTGAGCCTCGACGCCCGCGCCGAGCGATTTTTTGACATCCGCCGTTTCCGTCCTGCGGCCCGCCTCTCTAGACTGAGGCCAAAAGAGGAGATGCGGTGATGACCGCCCTGAACGACGATTCGGCGATGCTTGTCGGCGCCCACATTCCCGCCGTCGATCGCGCGGCCTATCCGGTGCGGGGCGGCAATCTCGTGCGCCCTCTTGTGGATGGCGAGCCGGCCTTCCGGCGAATCTGCGAAGCGGTCG
>CAIQDO010000250.1 GCA_903870555.1 uncultured Caulobacteraceae bacterium | reverse complement strand
TCAAGACCGATGAAGTCGCCCAGCGGCGTGCCCGAGAACGGCGCCAGCAGACCCGCTCCCGCGCCCCAGGCCGCCAGCCGTGAGGCCCGGGCGAAATGTTCGACCAGGCCGCTGACCGCGCGCGACTCCATCGCCTCTGGCGTCGTAGCGTCCACCAGCACCACCCCAACCACCCTGCCGGGGTCGCCAGCGACGAACAGGCGCGCGTGCAGGCCCGCCATGGAATGGCCGCAGTAGACGAACGGGCCATGCTCGCTAACGCGGGCGAGCAGCCGTTCCAGGTCGTGGCGCACCGCAGCGCCATCGCGGGGCTCGGGCCCTGGCCGGGAAAAGCCCAGTCCCGCACGATCGTAGGCCAGGGAGCGAATCCCCTTCCGCGCCAGCTTGGCCTGGACCGCCGCCCAATCGGCCGCGAGGCCGAACGCGCCGGCCTCGAGAATCACCAGCGGCTGGAACGAGTCCGCCGGCCCCTCGATCACGGCGCGCAGGGTGCGGCCGGCGCCGATGTCGATCATGCGGCCGCGCGGCGTCGGCGGAGCGGACTTTGCGGGCATGGTACCCCCGGTTACACAGGGCGGGACAATCGCCGTCTCGCCACGTGGGTCTACAGCCCGGCGATTTCAATCCGAATACAAAATCATGCGCGCATTGTTTCAGCCGGTGGTCATTTTCGCCACGCCCTTGCCCGCGGCCGCGCCAGACCAGATAATGGCGCTCTTCCCGTCAATTGTTTCGAGATGCCTTCATGAGCCCCCTGCCCTCCCTGATCCTGGCCCTCGCCACCCTGACCGCCAGCGTCGCCCTGGCGCAACCCGCCGAGGCCCCGTCGCCCGCGCGGCAGGCCTGCCGCTCATCGGCGATCGAGCTTTGCCGGACGGAGGCGTTCTCAGGCGACCGACGCGCCGTGCGCTACTGCCTGATCAAGAATTTCGACAAGGTCAGCCCTGATTGCCAGGCGGCGATGAAGGCGATGCGGGCGCAGATTCAGGCCAGCGGCCAGAAGCCGGCCGAGGCCCCGCCGCCGAAGCCCTGAACGGGTTCTCAGCCGGCCAGGCCTTGCCACATGGCCATGGCCAGGCTGAAGGCGCGGGAGTCGCCGACGGTTGTCGGCGCCATTCGGTTCATCGCGTAGGCGAAGGTGGTGCGGGCGTCCATGTCGATGATCACCAACGACCCGCCGTAGCCGCCCCAGAACATCGAATTGGGGTTGGGCAGAGGCACGGCCGCCCCCGGCAGACCAAAGCCCATGCCGAATCGCGCCGGGACGTTCAACACCAGGTCGTGGCCTTCGACCTGAGGTTCGAGCGCCTTGCGGCAGCCCGCTTCCGAAAGGATCCGCTTGCCCTTGGCGACGCCGCCATTGGCCAGCAGCACATGGATCTCGGCGATCGAGCGGGCATTGCCCTGTCCGCCCGCTGCCGGAATCTCCGCGCCGCGCCAGGCCCGGGTGCGGGTAGCCAGGACGTCGACGCCGGGATTGCTCGACATGTTGCGGGTCAGTTCGCCCTGCTCGCCGTCGCCGATGCCCCCGCCCGGCGGCGGGGGAATGAGATCGGCGACGCGCGAGTCCTCGCTGGCCGGCAGACCAATGTGGAAATCGGCGCCCAGTGGCTGGGCGATTTCCTCGCGGAACACGGTTCCCAGACTCTTGCCAGTGATGCGCCGGATCACCTCCCCGACCAGGTATCCCTGGGTGATGGCGTGGTAGCCGGGGGCGGTCCCCGGCTCCCAATAGGGCGCCTGGGCGGCCAGCAGGGCGGTGACCTTGTCCCAGTCGTACAGGTCCTCCGGGGCGATGGGCTCCTTCCAGCCGGACAGGCCCGACGAGTGGCTCATCAGGTGGCTGACCTTGACCCCCGCCTTGCCGTTGGCGGCGAACTCCGGCCAGTACTTCGCGACCGGCGCGTCGAAATCCAGCTCGCCCCGGTCGGCCACCAGCAGGGCGGTCAGGGCCGTCATCGTCTTGGTGGTGGAGTAGACATTGACCAGGGTGTCCTTCTCCCAGGGCCGTGTGCGGGCCTCGTCGGCAAAACCGCCCCACAGATCGACCACGGTCTCCCCCTCGACAGTGGCGGCGTAGGAGGCGCCGACGTCGGCGCCGCTGGCGAGCAGGCCGGCGAAAACCTCCCGCACGCCCGCGAACCGTTCATCGGCATAGCCGTCCACCGCGCCCATGGTCATGATCGTCGTTCCCCCTGAATCGATTTGAGGTGATTTCATCTGGGCGCGCCCGCTGGCGGCGCGCATCATGGGACAGTCGCGCGGCGCCGCCCTGGCGGTCAAGCGTCAGTCGGAGTCACAGTCATGACCACCTTGTCGGGTCGATCGTTCTGGCTGCGAATGGAGGGCGTCCTGCTGGTGCTGCTGGGCGTCGGCGCCCTCGTGACGCCGACGTTGGCCGGACTGACCGCGACCCTGGTGTTCGCCTGGATCCTGATCCTCACGGGTGTGATCGGCCTGATCTCGGCCTTCGCCGGCCGGACCCACGCCCACCTCGGCTGGAGCCTGGCCTCGGCCGCCATCGCCCTGGTCATCGGCATGGGGCTGTTTCTCTATCCCCTGGCCGGCGCGGTCGGGCTGAGCCTGGTGGCGGGCGCCTATCTGCTTCTGGACGGGGTCGTGTTGCTGGGTCTGGCCCTCGACCACCGCCGCCGCGCCATGACCGGCTGGGGATGGCTGGCGGGCTCCGGCGCGCTGGACCTCGCCCTGGCCGGAGTGATCCTGTTCCTGAGCGCCATCGGATCGGCGGTGGTGATCGGCGTGGTCGTCGGCCTGTCGCTGATCGCGGCCGGCGGCGCCCTGCTGCTGGCCCACAGGATAAACCCGCCGAAGGTCTGAACCCTTTGCCGGCCCGACCGTTGGGGTGGGAGCAACAGGAGCCCCGCCCAGGGCGATCGTTAGAAACAAGTTGTTCTGGCCCACACTCAAAGGCGGGATGCTGATCGTCCTGGGGATTCTGGCGCTGGTGTCGCCGCTGTTCGCAGGTCTCGCCGTCGCCCTGTTGTTAGGCTGGCTGCCGCTGGTCTTCCCGCTGATGGCCGCCCTCAGCCTGGCGTTCCTGGTCGGCGTCTGGCTGCTGCTGGCGGCCCTGATGTTCGCCCTCAGCGCCGTCGGATCGACGGTGATGATCGGTTTCATCGTTGGCATCGACCTGATCTTCGCCGGCCTCGCCCTCCTGGCGTCACTGTGGCCGAAGGCCCGCGCCGCCGTTGGTGTCCCCACCGGCGCCACGGCCGCGCCCTGACGACACGGTCGGGTCAGGCGTATCCGGCGAGGTGCATGAGCAGGTAACGGGCGACGAGGTTCACCTCGACGATGCACATGCCGGCGACGACGATCAGCGTGAACGTCGCTTGGCTGCCGGGCTTGAAAAACATGCGACTCGCTCCCGAAATTCGGTCGGACGCCGACGGCGCCCCCTTGGACTTCGGATCAAACAATAGCCTAATTTTAACAATTCACAAAGTTGCCAAGGGCAAGTGCACGCCGCTTGCGGGCGAGACGCCCGCGGTCCCGCCGGACCGCGGGGCGGACGCAGCATCTAGAGCGCCTTGACGATGCCCTCGACCATCTTCTTGGCGTCGGAGAACAGCATCATGGTGTTGGGCTTGAAGAACAGCTCGTTCTCCACGCCCGCATAGCCCGAGCCCATGCCGCGCTTGATGAAGAGGACAGTGGCCGCCTTTTCCACGTCGAGGATCGGCATGCCGTAGATCGGGCTCTTTGGATCGGTCTTGGCCGATGGATTGGTGACGTCGTTGGCGCCGATGACGAAGGCCACGCTGCCCGGGAACTCGGAGTTGATATCCTCGAGTTCGAACACCTCGTCATAGGGGACGTTGGCTTCGGCCAGCAGCACGTTCATGTGGCCAGGCATGCGGCCGGCGACCGGGTGAATGGCGTACTTCACCTCGACGCCGTCTTCCTTGAGCTTGTCCGCCATCTCGCGCAGGGCGTGCTGGGCTTGGGCCACGGCCATGCCGTAGCCGGGGACGATAATCACCTTGGAGGCGTTCTTCATGATGAAGGCGGCATCCTCGGCCGATCCCTGACGAACCGACCGGGTCTCGACCGCGCCGCCGGCGGCGGGGCCGCCCGTCTCGCCGCCGAAGCCGCCGAGGATCACCGAGATGAAGGAGCGGTTCATCCCCTTGCACATGATGTAGCTGAGGATGGCACCCGACGAACCGACCAGGGCGCCGGTGATGATCAGGGTGATGTTGGCCAGGGTGAAGCCCAGGGCCGCCGCCGCCCAGCCCGAGTAGCTGTTGAGCATCGACACCACCACCGGCATGTCCGCGCCGCCGATGGGGATGATCAGGGTGACGCCGGCGATCAGCGCCAGGGCGAAGATGCCCCAGAACGCCCACAGGGCGTGGCCGCCGCTGAGGACCAGCACCACGATCAGGCCGACAATGGCGACGCCAATGGCGATGTTGAGCAGGTGCCGGGCGGGCAGCATGATCGGCGCGCCGGACATGTTGCCGTTGAGCTTGGCGAAGGCAATCAGCGAGCCGGTGAAGGTGATGGCGCCGATGGCGAGGCCGACCGACAGCTCGATCAGGCTCTCCAGCTTGACGCCGTCGCCTTCGGCGATGCCATAGGCGGAGGGGGTGTAGATCGCCGCGACCGCCACCAGACAGGCGGCCATGCCGACCAGGGAGTGAAAGAAGGCCACCAGCTGCGGCATGGAGGTCATGGCCACCCGGCGGGCGACGAGGGCGCCGACCGCGCCGCCGGCGGCGACGCCGCCGACGATCAGGGCCAGGGTGACGACGTCAAGGGCGCCGCTCGACAGCAGCATGGCCAGGGTGACCGTCACGGCGATGGCCATGCCGATCATGCCCAGCTGGTTGCCGCGACGGCTGGTGACCGGGCTGGACAGGCCGCGCAGGGCCAGGATGAACAGAACCCCGCAGACGAGGTAGGCGATGGAAGCCAGATTGGCGTTCATTTAGTGCTTCGCCCCCGCGGTCTTGTCTTTCTTGCGGTACATGGCGAGCATGCGCTGGGTGACCAGGAAGCCGCCGAAGATGTTGACCGAGGCCAGGGCCGCGGCAATGGCGCCGGCGCCCTTGGACACCCAGACGCTGGCGCCGGCCGGGCCCGAGCCCGCGGTTCCGTGCGCGGCGGCCGCCAGCAGGGCGCCGACGATGATCACCGAGGAGATGGCGTTGGTGACGGCCATCAACGGGGTGTGCAGTGCCGGCGTGACGCTCCAGACCACGTAATAGCCGACGAACACGGCCAGCACGAAGATGGCCAGGCGAAAGACGGTGGGATCGACAGCAATGTCCAAGATCGCCTCCTAGGCCAGTTTCAGGGCGGGGTGGGTGATGGCGCCGCCATGCGTGACCAGGGACGCGACCAGGATGTCGTCCTCGACGTTGGGGGCGACGGCGCCGGTCTTGTCGACCAGCAGGCCGACGAAGGCCACCAGGTTGCGGGCGTAGAGGGACGAGGCGTCGGCGGGAATCCGGCCGGCCAGGTTGGTGATGCCGACGATCTTGGCGCCGCCGACCTGGACGATCTCGTCGGGGCGGGCCCCGGCGACGTTGCCGCCTTGCTCCACCGCCAGGTCGACCAGGATCGAGCCCGGCTTCATCGACAG
>CAIQDO010000249.1 GCA_903870555.1 uncultured Caulobacteraceae bacterium | reverse complement strand
AGGATTGACTTGAACTCCGGCACGGGGCCCTCACCCACGCGCGTGAGGTGCTTCGCGACCACGGCAACATGTCGGCGGCCACCGCGCTGTTCATCCTGCTGCATGCGTCCTGGCTGATCGCGATCGCGGCGGCGACCCCGCCGGGCCGTCAGCCGATTTGGCCGCTGATCGTCGTTTTCGCCCTGTTGCAGCTGGCTCGGGTGTGGGTGATCGCCACCCTCGATCCCTGCTGGACGACGCGGGTGATCACGGTCGACGGCGCGCCCCTGATCCGCTCCGGGCCCTTCCGATTCGTCCGTCACCCAAACGACTGGGTGGTGGTCGGGGAGATTGCCGTACTGCTGTTGGCGTTCCAGGATTGGGCCGTGGCGATCGTCTGGACGATCCTAAACGCCCTGCTGCCACGTCATCGCATCGCTGTGGAGTCGACGGCGCTCGCGCCGCGGACGGCCCCGGGGCTGACTATTCGGCGGCAAACGCCGATTGCACCCGGCCGAGCTGATCATAGCAGCCCTTGTCGAGCAGGGCGGTCGCCAGGTCACCCAAGGCCGAGGGCGCGGGATCGAGGATGGTCCACACCAAGGCCGTGGTCGAGCCGTCGTCGAGGGTCAGGACGTAACGCTCGCCGTCTATGGTCGGCAGGCCAGCCGGCCAGACGACGTCCGGCTGGTCGGGCGGCAAGGAGACGTTGACCGTCTCGCCAGTGCCGGGCCTTGTAATCCTGACCGTCGCGGAGACCGTTGACGGCCCGCGCCAAAGGCCGGCCGCGGCGCCCTTTGACAGGCAGACGGCCCCATCGACACCAACGTCGACCTGCCAAAGCCCCGGAGCGGCGGGCGCGCCGTCGCCAAGGCCGCGGGAGGCGGCAATGCCCGGTCGGCTATGCTGGGCCTTGAGGAAGACGCCGATCAGTTCATCGCGAACCCTGGGTTCGACATGGCCGGCCGTGACGATCGCGGGTCCGGTCAGCACGTGGGAGCCGGAGCCGTCGAGCAGTTCGAGACGGTCGCCCGCCTTCAAACTCACGACCTGGTTGGCTGGCAGGACCCGCCCGGCGGGATAGGCGCCGGCGGAGGGACCGCGCGCGAACAGCACCACCACCTGGGCGACGGCGCCGCTGGCGACAGCCAGAGCCGCGCAGAACACCATCGGGACGAATGGCCAACGAGGCGACATCGAAGCTCCTCCGGAAGGGTACCCGACAACGAACCTACACGCACAGACCCCGCGGCGGCGAGCCTTTCGCGGGCAAACGATCAATCGGCGCGGGCGTCGCGTCGTTGCGCGATAAGATCACGCACGCCGTGAAGGGTTTCGGTTACCGCCACGCAGAGGCTGCGCATCTCGGAGGTCGCCTCGAGCAGATCAGGCACCATGATGGTCATCATTCCGGCGGCGTTGGCGGCGCGAACGCCGTTGTGAGAGTCCTCAAGAGCGAGACACGCCTCCGGCGAGACACCCAGACGCGTCGCGGCGACCAGGAAGGGATCCGGGTTCGGCTTGCCCCGGGCGTAGTCGCCGGCCGCGACCACGGCCTGGAACCGCGGCAGCAGGCCGTTGGGGCCGAGCTGGCGTTGGACGGTCGCGTGGCCTGACGACGTCGCGACCGCACGCGGAATCCCGACAGCGTCCAGATAGTCGAGCAACTCGACGACACCGGCCTTGATCACGACTTCGACCGCCATCCGGGCGTGGGCCAGTTCCCAGGTCTCCGCCATCCAGCCGTCGTAGTCGAAATCGGCGCCGAAGTGGTCGATCGCCACCACCCGGCTGGACGCGCTTTGCAACCCGACCATGCGCAGGAACACATCGAGCGGCAGGTGCACGCCGCGTCGGCGGCTGACCTCCATCATGACGTCCCGGAACACCGTCTCGGTGTCGACCAACAGCCCGTCCATGTCGAACACCACGGCGCCGACGTCTTTGGGCAGACTCATGCGAACTGGTCCGCGCCGTACCCCTGGAAATAGAGCAGGCTGGTGAGGTCGGTGTGATCGACCCGGGCGTCGGCCCGGATCGCGACGATCGGCTTGGCGCGCCAGGCGACGCCGAGACCGGCCGCCTCGATCATGGCCAGGTCATTGGCCCCGTCGCCCACCGCCAGCGCCGCGTCGAGACCCACGCCCAGCCCCGCGGCCTCGGCTTCGAGCGCAGCCAGCTTGGCTTCGCGCCCCAGAATGGGCATGCCCACCGACCCGGTCAGGCGGACACCGTCGTCGAGAAGCCGATTGGCCCGATGATCGTGGAAGCCCGCCGCCGCGGCCACGCGGGACGTAAAGAACTCGAATCCGCCCGACACCAGCACGCAGCGCGCGCCGTGGGCCGCCATGGTTCTGGCCAGCGTTCTCGCTCCGGGATTGAGGTGCACGCGCTGGTCATAGGTCTGTTGCAGGGCGGCCAGGTCCAGGCCCTTCAGCCGCCCGACACGCTCGATCAACGCCGCCTCGAAAGGCAGCTCCCCGGCCATGGCCCGCTCGGTGATGGCGGCGATCTCCGCCTTGACGCCCGCGAAGTCGGCCAGCTCGTCCAGGCATTCACAGCCGATGATGGTCGAGTCCATGTCGGCGATCAGCAGACGCTTGCGGCGACCTTCGGCGGGCTGGACGCAGATATCGGCCTCGACACGGCCAAGAACGCGGCCAACCCGGGTACGCAGGTCGGCCAGGTCGGCGCCATCGACGAAGACGTCGGCCGCGCCTTCGCCCAGCACATGAGTGTCGACGATCGTCCGTCCAGTCCCGGCCACGGCTTCGAGGGCCTCGGGCAGGGCCTCCTGGAGGCCATCGTGGTCGCGGGCGACGAGGGTGAGGACAAGGCGCATGAGCGGCCCCGCATCTGGCTGATCCGCCCGGTCTCCGCAAGTCGCAATCGTCCCATCCCCGCCAAGGCGCGCCGCAGGGTTGCGCGCCGCGCCACCGCAAGGCATGAGGCCAACACAGCGTCGGCAAGAACGCGCATTTCCCGCCGGAGGACACCCCATGGCCGAGGTCATCCTCGATCCCGATCTGCCGATCATCGATCCGCATCATCACCTGTGGGATCGCACCGCCGGAAACACCGGCGATCTGCCGCCGCCTAAGCATGGCTTCGAGGCGATGCTTCGTATGGTCCCCCGCTACCTGCTCGACGAACTTCTGGCCGACATGAAAAGCGGTCACCGGGTGATCGGCACGGTCTACATGGAATGCGGCGCCATGTACCGCCAAGACGGCGACCCTGCCTTCCGCCCGCTCGGCGAGACCGAATTCGTTAACGGCGTCGCGGCGATGAGCGCAAGTGGGACCTATGGCGACGTGCGCGCCTGCGCCGGTATCGTCGGACACGCCGACCTGACCCTGGGCGACCGGGCCAAGGCCGTGCTGGAGGCGCAGATCGCCGCCGGCGGCGGCCGCTTTCGCGGCATCCGCCACAGCGCGGCCTCCGATCCCGATCCAGCCGTGCTCGGGCCCCTGGCCCGCCGCGAGCCCGGCCTCTACCTGTCCACCGCCTTCCGCCAAGGCTTCGCCCAGCTCGCCCCGCTGGGCCTTTCGTTCGACGCCTGGCTGCTCGAGCCCCAGCTGGGTGATCTGATCGACCTCGCCCGTGCATTCCCCGACACGACGATCGTCCTCGATCACGTCGGCACGCCGCTGGGCATCGGCGTTTACGCCGGCCGCCGGGAAGAGCGCTATGGCGTATGGCT
>CAIQDO010000248.1 GCA_903870555.1 uncultured Caulobacteraceae bacterium | reverse complement strand
CGCCGACTACCGGGCCAGCTACAATGCCGCGGATGCCGCCGACGGTTGGAAGCGCATGCTGGCCTTCTTCGCCCAGCACGGCGTCGCGGCTAGGGCCTAGTGCAATGACCCATTCGAAAGCTTCACATTCGAATGGGTCGAAATTACACTAGAATCAAATATTTAGTGCTCCGATCCAACAAACGGAAGTGAACCTTCCGTTTGCATCGGAGCACTAGTCCCTCAGCCGGCGCGTAAGCACTTCCAGGTCGCGGGCGAGCTGGGGGTCGATGGCGCGCAGTTCGTCGATGCGACGCACCGCGTGCAGCACGGTGGTGTGGTCGCGCCCGCCGAAGCGGCGGCCGATGTCGGGCAGGGATCGGGTGGTGAGCTGCTTGGCCAGCCACATCGCCGCTTGCCGCGGCCGGGCTAGGGCGCGGGCGCGGCCGGGCGAGATCAGGTCGGCCTGCTTGAGGCCGAAGTGCTCGGACGCCGCCTTCTGGATTTCGTCGACGGTGATGCGCTTTTCACTGCCGCGAAGATGGGGGCGCAGCAGGTTCTGGGCTTCATCGAGGGTCAGGCCCCCGACCCCGCCGCCCACCCGGGCGATCAGGATGTTGAGGGCGCCTTCCAGCTCGCGAACGCTGTCGGTGAAGCGGTCGGCGAGGAAGGCGGCGACATCCGGCCTCAGGGCGCCGGCGAAGCCTTGCTGACGGCCCATCACCTGCACCTTGCGCGCGAGGATGCCCAGGCGAAGGTCGCGATCGGCCGGTTCGATCCCGCACACGAGGCCCGCCGACAGGTGTGAGCGCAGTCGGGCGTCGAGTTCGGTCAGGGCCGAGGCCGGGCGGTCGGCGGAGATCACCACGCGACGGCCGTCTTCCATCAGGGCGGCGAGGGTGTGGAACAGTTCCTCCTGGGTGGACTGCTTGCCGCCGATGAACTGGACGTCGTCGATCAACAGCAGGTCCGCCGAGCGCAGCTCGTCCTTGAAGGCGGCCATGCGCCGCTCCATCACCGCCTGGATGAAGTTCGACAGGAATCGCTCCGACGTCAGGTAGACCACCTTGCGGGTCGGGGCGGTGCGCATCGCTTCCCAGGCCAGGGCGTTGAGAAGGTGGGTTTTTCCGAAGCCGTAGGGGCCGTGGAAGACCACCGGGTTGAAGTGGCCGTCGGTCCAGGACGCCACCCGCCTGGCCACGGCGTGGGCGAACTCGTTGGATGGGCCGTCCACGAACGTCTCGAACGTGAATCGCTCCTGCAATGGGCTGCAGCGACGGGAGGGGACCGCGATGGCGTCGGCGTGATCGGGCGTCGACGCGGCGATCTCGATGACAGCGGCCTCGGCGCGGAAGGCTTCCGCCTCGCCGCCACCCTCGGCCTCGAATTCATGACGTGTCTTCAGGCACAGGGCGCGGCCGACCGGGTCGTTGGCGGCCCAGAGTTCGCCGATACGCCGCCAAGCGTAGCGACGAATCCAGTCCCGGGCGACGCCGGTGGGCGTCACCAGGCACAGGCCGCCGTCGGGCCTGGCGTGCAACGAGGCCGGCGCGACCCAAGAACCAAAGGCGTCGTCGCCCATCTCGCGCCGAAGGGCGTGACTGGCCTTCGACCAGACGGCGACGGGTGAGCTGACAATGGTCGACATGGCCGTGTTCGTGTTCATTCCTAGCCCCATGGCCTCCTGCCGCGATTGTTTGCTCCTTCCGGCGATCGGAAAAAGCCAAGCGTCCTCGCGCGGCGGACAAACGGGTTCCGCCACCGTGCTTATCGTCAGTACAAGACCGAAACTGTTGAGGACTTCAGACTAGCCCTGAAGGCCATGTCGTCAACGCCAAAATCCGCGACTCGGCGCCAGATTGTGTGTTGACTCAGGGCAAGGCTCGGAAGGGCTTCAGGAAACTTTCGAGACTTTTTTTTCGGCCATCAAAGGGTCTGTTTTTGTTCACTATGGCCCGGACGCAAAAACGCCGCCCTCTCGGGCGGCGCTGCATTTCTCGAATTAAAACAGCGTTATAACAGCCGAGCCGACGGCTCAGGCGGTCGCCATCTTCTTCAGTTGACGGTGCAGGCGCGAAACCTTGCGCGAGCCGGTGTTACGATGCACGACGCCCTTGCTGACCGCCCGCATCAGCTCCGACTGGGCGGTGGTGAAAGCGGCCTGAGCGGCGCCGGGATCCCCGGCCGCGACGGCCTCGTCGAACTTGCGCAAATAGGTGCGAACGCGAGAGCGGCGCGACTTGTTCACTTCAGTGCGACGCTCGATCTTGCGGATGGCTTTCTTGGCGCCGGGATTGTTGGCCATGGACGTTCGACTTTCGGGCGATCGCCCCGGCCAGTCCGGGCGCGCGATCTGAAAAATAGGAGGCGGCGGTATAGGTGAACGCTACGAAGCGGTCAATCCGGCGCGGCGCGGCTTTTGTCGACCGGCGGGAGCTCCGGTCCCTCCACCGTCAGGCCCCGCGCGCGCAGCAGGGTCGGGACGCCCTCGGGGCCGATCAGGTGACCGACGCCGACCACCACAAGAGCGTGTCCCGGCGTCCGGGCGAGACGGTCGAGCCTGACCGCCCAGCGCCGGTTGCGGTCCTGGATCAGTCGCCGCCAGGCGGCCGGGTCCACGCGACGCAGGGGGGCGAGGTTGTCGCGTTCGAGGCCCGCCAAATCGCCGGCCATCCATTCCCGCACCGTGCGCTCATAGAGCCCCGGATCCTCGACCGCCTCGCGGGCGGTTTCGTCGAGTGACGCCGCCTGCTCGGCCAGGCTGCCGCCGGTGAGCACATCGATCTGCCTGCCGATCGTTTCCAAGGCCATCCGTCGGGTCTCGGTCCGCGCATCGGTCTTAAGGCTGGCTTCCACACCTTGGCTGGCGGTGGCCCCGATCCTTTGGGCGTCGGCGAGAGACAGCATCAGGTCCGCCATCCACGGCCGCAGGGGCGTCAGCGCCTCGGCGCGCGCGCCGAGGGCGCGGGCGGCCTGCTCGACCCGGTCGCGCTGGCCGGCGGAGAGGTGGGCCCAAAGGGTGTCTCCGGCTGGCAACCGCGCCCGCCGGGCGGTGAGGCGCGCGGCGGCGGCTTCAGTGGCTTCGTCGAGGGGCGTTTCGAACCACAGGCTGTCGGCGTCGGCCAAGGCCGCATCCAGGGCGGGCGTGCGCCAGTCCAGGCCTGGGGGGAGCATGTGGACCGAACCGAACAGGGTCACCACGCCCTTCGGGCCGCGCACGGTCCACACGGGCGGCGCGGCGCTGGCGGCGCCGGGCGCCATCAGGCAGATCAGAAGGAGGCCGGCCAGCCGGCTGCGCCGCCTCACCGCTGGCAGACGGGGCAGTGGAAGGTGGACCGGCCGGCCTGGGCGACACGAGCGATCGTTCCCCGGCACCGCGGTGTCGGGCAGGCCTCACCCTCGCGGCCATAGACCCGGAAATCGTGCTGGAAGTATCCCAGGGCGCCGTCGACGGCGGCGTAATCCCGCAGGGTCGAGCCGCCGGCCGCGATGGCCGCCTCCAGCACCTCGCGGATGGCCGTCGCCAGCGCCGCGAGTCGCCGGGGCGCGATGTCGCCCGCTGGCGCCAGGGGGGAAATGCGAGCCCGGTGCAGGGCCTCGCAGACATAGATGTTGCCCAGGCCGGCCACCATATGCTGATCGAGCAGCAGGGTCTTGGCCCCCTGCCTGCGCCCGGCGAACACGCCGGCCAGATAGGCGGCGTCGAAGCCCTCGCCCAGGGGTTCCGGACCGAGGGCGGCGAAACGCGGGTGAGCCTCCAGGCCGGCGCTGTCGATCAGGTCCATCCAGCCGAACCGGCGGGCGTCGAAATAGGTGATCACCGCGCCGGCCTCGGTCTCGAACACCACGTGGGCGTGCTTCGGGTCGGCCGGGGCGGCGTGAGCGAACGCTCCGGGGCTGTAGGCATTGGCGCGCGCGGCGGGGCCGCCGGCCTCGACTTCGAAACGGCCGGTCATGCCCAGGTGGATGACCAGGGTGTCGCCCCGGTCGAGCGGTGCGAGGATCGATTTTCCCCGCCGCGTCAGCTCGCCGATCCGCGCCCCGGTGAGGCGCTGGACGAACCCCTCGGGCAGAGGGAAGCGCAGATCCGGCCGCCGGGCCACGACCCGGGCCAGACGCGCGCCAGTCAGGTGGGGCGACAGGCCGCGGCGGACCGTTTCGACTTCTGGCAGTTCGGGCATGGACTCCGCCATAGCGGTGATGGGCCGTTCGGTCACGCCCGCGTCGACTGGCGCGCCAAGCGCGACAGGCATAAGACGCGCGCATGACCGAGAAAGCCGCCACCTTCGGGTACCGCGATGTCGACCCGGCGGAGAAACCGCGCCTCGTGCGCGGCGTCTTCGACAGCGTCGCCAGTCGCTACGACCTGATGAACGACCTGATGAGCGGGGGAGTCCACCGCCTGTGGAAAGACGCCGCCGCCGCCCGCCTCAATCCCCAGCCGGGCGAGGTCATCGTCGACTGCGCCGGGGGCACGGGCGATATGGCGCGCCGCTTTCAGAAACTGGCCGAGGCCGCCCGCGATCGCCGAGGCGGCGCGCCCGTCAAGGTGGTGGTGATTGACTATAACGCCAAGATGATCGTGGCGGGCCGCGAGCGCGGCGACGACGCTCGGATTGTCTGGGCGGTGGGTGACGCCCAGGCTCTTCCGCTGCCTGACGCCAGCGCCAACGGCTATTGCATCAGCTTCGGCCTGCGCAACGTCACCGACATCGCCAGGGCCCTGGCCGACGCCCGCCGCGTGCTGAAGCCTGGCGGTCGGTTCCTGTGCCTGGAGTTCTCCCGCCCCACCGCCTCGGCCATGCGCAAGATCTACGACGCCTATTCCTTCGCCGTCATTCCGGCGGTGGGCAAGGCGGTGGCCGGCGACCGGGAGTCCTATGAATATCTGGTCGAGAGCATCCGCCGGTTCCCGCCCCAGGCCGAGCTGGCCGGAATGATGGAGGTCGCCGGATTCTCCCGCGTCAGCGTCAGCAACTTCAGCGGCGGGGTGTGCGCCCTTCACCAGGGGTGGGCGATCTGACCGGCGGCCTGTCTTCCCTGCCGCGTCTGATCGCGGCCGCCTGGGGTCTGATCCGCGCCGACGCCCTGGCGCCGCGCGAGATCAGCGCCGCCCTGCCGCCAGGCGCCCGCTTCGCGGCTGGGACGCTGAGGCTGTTGGCCGGCCGCGAGGCTCGAGTCGGCCGTCCCGGCGAACGTCTGGCGCGCGTGCTTGAGCGCGAGGGGCCAGTCGCGGTCAAGCTCGGTCAGTTCCTGTCGACGCGGGCCGATGTCTTCGGTCCAGTGTTCGCCGAGGATCTGGCGCGGCTGAAGGATCGGCTGCCGCCTTTCGCGTCTTCGCTGGCCGCCGCCGAGGTCGAGCGGGCGCTGGGTCGGCCGCTGTCCAGCCTGTTCTCCAGGTTCGACGAGGCCGTCGGCGCCGCGTCCCTGGCTCAGGTTCATGCCGCGACCCTGCTGGATGGACGTCCGGTGGCCGTGAAGGTCCTTCGTCCCGGCGTGGAAGCGCGGGTGGCGGCCGACATCGCGGCGATGGATCTGGCGGCGCGGCTCGCCGAGGCCCTCGCCCCTGCCGCCCGACGCCTGGAGCCGCGCGCCTTCGCGGCCACCGTCGCCCGGGCCCTGCGGTTGGAGCTCGACCTGAGATTCGAGGCCGCCGGCGCCGACGAACTGCGCGAGGCGATGAGCCTGGATCCCTATATGTCCGCCCCGGCGGTCGTTTGGGACGGCGTCGCCCGCCGGGTGCTGACGCTCGAATGGGCGGCCGGCGAGGCCCTGTCGGACGATCGTGTGCTCGATCGCCCGGGCCTGGACCGCCCGCGGCTGGCGGGGGATCTGATCCGCGCCTTCCTCGCCCAGGCCCTGGACCACGGGGTGTTCCACGCCGATCTGCACGAGGGCAATCTGTTCGTCGACGCCGCCGGTCGGATGGTGGCGGTGGATTTCGGCATCGTCGGGCGGCTTGGCAAAGGCGAGCGCCGCTATCTGGCCGAGATCCTGTGGGGGTTCCTGCAGCGCGACTATCCGCGGGTGGCCGCGGTCCATTTCGAAGCCGGCTATGTGCCTGCCACCCATGACCGGGCCGCCTTCGCTCAGGCTCTCAGGGCGGTTGGCGAACCCATCTTCGGCCGGTCGGCGTCCGACGTGTCGATGAACCGGCTGCTGACCCAACTGTTCGAGGTCACCGCCCTGTTCGACATGCGCCTGCGCCCGGAACTGGTCCTGCTTCAGAAGACCATGGTGACGGTCGAGGGGGTGGCGCGTCGCATCGACCCGAATCTGGACATCTGGGCCTCCGCCGAACCGGTGGTTCGCCGGTGGATCACCCGCGAACTGGGGCCGACCCGCCGGGTCAAGGACGTGGCGGAGCAGGCCCGTCTGGCCCTTGAAAGGCTGGCGGCGCCGCCAGAGGCCGCCTTGCCCGCCGTCGCGCCCCCTTCGGGCGGAAACTTCGACACCGCCAGCTTCGCCATCGGCGCCTTGACCGCCGCCCTGGCCTTCGCCCTGGCGTGGGTGTTGCGGTAGCGCCGACGCAACCGAGACTACGGATCAGCTTTGATCGGAGCCGCCGCGGTCCTGGCGCGCGTTGCGTTGGCCGGAGTCCCGCGCCTTCTGCTGCGCCCAGTAGCTCGCCCCGCCACGGGGCTTGAACATGGTGCGCGGGGCGCCGCTGCTGGCGACCACGGCGAAAACGTTGTCCTTGGCGTCGTAGATCAGCCGGTCGCCGTTAGGCCGGTCGAGCGTCTCGGCGCCGCGGGGCGGCTTGTCGATGAAGGCGTGCGCCTTGATGACATAGTCGCTCTCGCTCTTGGCCGCGAAGTCGCCGCCGTTCCTGGAGAACTGGTACTGGGCGTTCTCCTCGGCGGTGTGGTTGCGGTTGGCCGCCCACATCGGCTTGCCGGCGATCTGCGGCACCGGCAGGTCCCGGGGATCCTGGGCGCGTGGCCCGCCGCGGCCGGCCGCCGCCTGGAACGCCGAAGAGCCGGCGTCGCGACCGGCGACGGCGGATGACTTGCCATCGCAGCCGGCAAGAGTCAGGGACAGAAAAAGGGTGAGCGCCGACATCGCGACGCCGCCCGACAACGCTAGGGGTTTCATCATCCGCTCCTTGGAAAATGGCCAGACACGTTACGGAACAAAAAAGCAACCTGGCGTCCCGTAGGGTCCGAGACGCCGTGCGTGATAAAGCACCTTTGTTTGCAAAAGGAAAGAGTTATCTTGAAACAAAATCGCGTGCTGCTGATCGTCGGCGGGGGGGTGGCGGCCTACAAGGCGCTGGAATTGACCCGCCTGCTGCGCAAGGCGGGGGTGGCGGTCCGGCCGATCCTCACCGCCGCGGGCGCGCGGTTCGTCACCGCCCTGTCGCTGTCGGCCCTCGCCGAAGATATGGTGCGTACAGACCTTTTTTCCCTAGGAAACGAGGCTGAAATGGGCCATATCGCCCTCTCCCGGTCGGCCGACCTGATCGTCGTGGCGCCGGCCACCGCCGACCTGATGGCCAAGGCCGCCCACGGCCTGGCCGACGACCTTGCCTCCACCACCCTGCTGGCCACCGACGCGCCGGTTCTGATGGCCCCGGCGATGAATGTCCGCATGTGGCTGCATCCGGCGACCCGAAGGAACGCGCAAACTTTGCAGGATGACGGGGTAAAATTCGTGGGTCCGGACGATGGCGCGATGGCCTGTGGCGAACACGGGCCGGGCCGCATGGCCGAG
Organism: uncultured Caulobacteraceae bacterium; assembly: GCA_903870555.1. Classification (GTDB taxonomy): domain Bacteria; phylum Pseudomonadota; class Alphaproteobacteria; order Caulobacterales; family Caulobacteraceae; genus Acaudatibacter; species Acaudatibacter boreus. The sequence continues at coordinate 5,399 of CAIQDO010000248.1, read as the reverse complement.
CCGCAAGCGATCTTCGCGGCGGTCATGGCGACGCTGAACGCGCCGGCTGCTGACCTGCCCCTGAACGGTCGTCACGTGCTGGTCACCGCCGGCCCCACCGCCGAGCCGATCGATCCGGTGCGCGTGCTCACCAACCGGTCCAGTGGCAAGCAGGGCTACGGCATCGCCGCGGCCCTGGCCGAACTGGGCGCCCGCGTCACCCTGGTCTCGGGTCCCACGGCCCTGGCCGCCCCGGCCGGCGTCGACCGAATCGCCGTGGAGACCGCCCGCCAGATGCAGGCGGCCTGCGAGGGCGCCCTGCCGGCCGACGCGGCGGTATGCGTGGCGGCCGTCTCTGACTGGCGGCCCGACGCGGTTTTCGCCGGCAAGCTGAAGAAGGGCCCCGGCGGTCCGCCGGCCATCGCTCTGGTGGAAAATCCGGACATTCTCGCCGGCCTGTCCGCCGCCGGCCCTCTGCGTCCGCGGTTGGTGGTGGGCTTCGCCGCCGAAACCGACGATCTTGAGGCCAACGCCCAGGCCAAGCTGAAGCGCAAGGGCTGCGACTGGATCGTCGCCAACAGCGTCGCCGGCGGGGCCGTCATGGGCGGCGACGACAATGAGGTGATCGTCTTCGACGCCGCCGGCGCGGAGCGCTGGCCGCCGGCGGACAAGGCCGAAGTCTCGCGACGGCTGGCGGAGCGCATCGCCGCCGCCCTGACCCACGGAGACAAGGTCCGATGACCATCGTCCGCATCCAGCGTCTTGATCATGGCCGCGACCTGCCCCTGCCAGCCTATGAGACCGACAAGGCGGCGGGCATGGATCTGCGCGCGGCGACGCCGACGGACGCGCCGATGGTGCTGCGGCCGGGGGAGCGAGCGGCAGTCCCCACGGGCCTGGCCATCGCCCTGCCGGCGGGTTTCGAGGCCCAGGTCCGTCCGCGCTCCGGTCTGGCGCTGAAGAGCGGCGTCACCGTCCTCAACAGCCCCGGAACGATCGACGCCGACTATCGAGGGGAGATCAGGGTGATTCTGATCAACCTTGGCGCCGAGTCGGTCACCGTCCGGCGCGGCGACCGGATCGCGCAGATGGTCGTCGCCCCTGTTGTCCAGGCGCAGTGGCTGGAGACCGACCGCCTCGACGAGACCTCGCGCGGCGCGGGCGGCTTCGGCTCGACAGGAGCGACCTAGATCCCTCGGGTCTAGGGCTTGGCGTCCTGCTTCAGGTTTTGGCCGGCGCGTTCGAGGGCGTCGCCGGTCTTGACCTGAGCCCGGGCGGTGGCGGCCTTGGCGTTGTCGGCGGCCCGGCGGGCGTCCTCCTTGGCCGCGTCGCCCAGATTGCCGGCCGCATCGCTGGTGGCGGCTCCGGCGGTCTTCATGTCCTCGCCGGCCTGGGCGACGTGCGGGTTTTCCGATCGGGTGCAGGCGCCGAGCGACAGGGCCGCCGCGAAAGCCACGGTCAGGGGAAGCATAAGCGCGCGCATCGTCGGAACTCCTTGCCGGACAGGGGTGTTCGGTCGTTTGAACAACCCCCAGGCCGCCGATTCGATCCGAGGGATTCCCTCGCGACGCGAACCGGCTAGATTGGGATCGGGCGTTCCCGACGCCGGCAGTCTCCAGGAGCCCAGATGATCGACGGACCCAGAATGGCCCCGGCCTCCGGCGGCGCGGCGCGCTCGCTGGTCATATTGCTTCACGGCTACGGATCAAACGGCGACGACCTGATCGGTCTGGCCCCCTATTGGCGCGACGCCTTGCCTGACACGGCCTTCGTCTCGCCCAACGCGCCCGAGCGCTGTCCGGGCGCTCCGGGGGGCTACCAGTGGTGGGGAATATCGAATCTCGACCGCTCCGCCAGAGCGGCGGGCGCGGCGCGCGCGGCGCCGGCCCTCGACGCCTTCATTGATGCGGAACTGGCTCGGTTCAACCTCGATGAGAGCCGGCTGGCGCTTGTGGGCTTCAGCCAGGGAACCATGATGGCCCTGCATGTCGGCCCTCGTCGGTCGCGGACCCTGGCGGGAATCGTCGGCTATTCGGGTATGGTCGCCGACGAGGCGGGGCTGGCCGGCGACGGCGCCCTGACCCGCCCGCCGGTGCTGCTGATCCACGGTGACGCCGATCCGATGATCCCCGTGGCCGCCTTCCACCACGCGAAGGCCCTGCTGACCGGCGCGGGTTTCGCCGTCGAGGACCATGTTTCGCACGGCCTGGGCCACAGCATCGACGAGGCCGGGTTGCGCCTCGGCGGCGAATTCCTGGTCCAGGTTTTGGGCTAGCCCGCGATCTGCGCGGCGACTCCCGCGGCGATCCGGGCCAGGGCGGCGTCGACCAAAACGCCGCCGCCCGCCGCCACGGCCCGCAAGGCGCCCGCCGCCGCCGCCAGTCCGGTCAAGGGGTCGGCGAGGGCATCGCCGAGGAACCGCGGCTTGCCGGCGGGGGTAAGCCGCGCCAGCCCGCCGGCCGCGGCGGCGTCGTCGCCGAAGGCGACACGGTCCGCGCCGTCACCCGTCCAGCCGTGGCCGGTGATCGCCACCCAGGTCAGGCCGGGATTTCGGGCAAACACGCGTTCGGGCGACAGGTCCATCTGGTCGAAGGCGCGCCGGCGGGCGCTGGTGATCAGGGCGTCGGCGCCGTCGATCGCGTCCGCGAGCCGCGCCATGTCCGCGGCGTTCTGGAAGTCGAGGGTCTCCAGCGTCTTGAAACCATTCAGGCGGTGGAAGAAACCCGGCGCGGACTCCCGCAGCGTGTCGGGCCGCCCGCGGCTCTCGATCTTGGTCACCGCCGCGCCGGCCTGGGCCAGCACGCCGCCGCACAGAGGCCCCGCCCACAGGCTGGACAGATCGACGATCTTCAACGGTCGAAGGCCGCGGCTTTTCGCGCCTCCCGCGAGCCGGACGGTCGGGGCCTCGGGCGTCAGGGCCTGGACCTCGCCGACGCCGGCGACAGCCAGTCCCAGCAAGCGGGCGTCGTCGAGCAGTCGCCGGCGGGGCGTCCGCCGCGCCGTCCTGATGATGGCGGGCCAGACGTCGGCGGCCTCGCGGCAGCCGATCCAGGCGGGGACCGACAGCCGGTCGGCCGCCCTTGGCAAGTTGACCGCCAGCCAGCCATCGGCAGCTTGAACCATACGGCAGCTCCGGTTTGGCGACCAGACGCCGGGCTGGCCCAGCGCCAGACTGTCGCCGCGATCGGCGACGCGGCCCGTGTCGATCACCACCGGTCGGCCGATCGCCGCGCTGGTCTGGGCGATCTCCGCCGCCAAGGCCGTCAAGGCGTGGGCGACACGCTCCACGGGTTCAACGCCCGGCGGTCGGGGGCCGCGATAGATCTTGCCTCAGCACGCGGCGCAGCAGCTTGCCGGTGTCGTTGTAGGGCAGCGCCGCGCGGAACTCCCAGGTTTCCGGTGTCTTGGTCGAGCGCAGCCGCGTCTTCACCCAATCCGCCAGGGCCGCCGCGCTCGGGGCGTCGTGTTGGGCCACGATCACCGCCGCCACGCGTTCGCCCCACTGATCGTCGGGAAGGCCGAGCACCGCCACATCGGCCACGTTCGGATGGAGCCGAAGGACATCCTCGATCTCGCCTGGGGAGATGTTCTCGCCGCCCCGCACGATCACGTCGTCCAGCCGCCCCTCGACGAACAGGTAGCCGTCCCCGTCCATCCAACCGCTGTCGTTGGTGGCGAACCAGCCGTCGTCCTGAAGGACGGTCTTGTGCAGATATTCCCCGGCGATCTGCTCGCCGCGCACATGGACCTCGCCGCTCACGCCCGGCCCAAGTCTCGCGCCATCGGGGCCGCGGATCTCGATCTCGACCGAGGGAAGGGGGCGCCCGACCGAGCCGAGCCGGCGGCGGACGTTGGGATCGTCGGAAGCGATGGCCGCGCGATGATCCTCCGGAAGCAGCACCGCGATGGTCGAGCTGGTCTCGGTCAGGCCGTAGCCATTGGCGAAATCCACGTTCGGCAACAGGCGCATCGCCCGTTCGATCACCGACTGAGGCATACGCCCGCCACCATAGGACAGGGCGCGCAGATGCGGCAGGGTTTCGCCGCCGGCTTCGAGGAGCGGCAGGACGCGCGCCAGCATGGTCGGCACCAGCATGGCGTGGGTGATCTTTTCCGTCGCCGCCGTTTCGACCCAGGCTTCCGGGGTGAACGTCGCCAGATAGACATTGCGCCGCCCGGCGTAGACGGCCGTCAGGGTCGCGGCGATTCCGGCGATATGATAGGGTGGGACGCTGACCAGCGCGGCCTCGTCCTCGTCGGCGTGCATGAATTCGACGGTCGAGATGACATAGGAGGCCAGGTGCCGGTGTCGCAGCACCGCGGCCTTCGGCTCGCCGGTTGTGCCGCTGGTGAACAGCAAAACGGCGATATCGACATCGACGATGGGCTTCTCGGCGTCGCGCCAGATGGGGTCTCGGCACGCGGCCTCGAAAGCGCCGCGGGTGGCCAGGACCACGCCCGGCGTTCCCGCGACGCGCGCCATCATCTCGTCGTCGACCACCGCGACCGACGGCGCGGTCCGGGCCAGCAGCCGGCGCAGGTCCTCGTCGGAAAGCCGGTAGTTCAGAGGCGCGAATGGGCGCGCCACCTCGGCGCTGGCGAAAATGGCGGTGGGGACCGCCATGCCGTTGACGCCGATGAAGACCAGCGGACCTGGCCCCTGCGCGGCCAGCCAGGCGCCGCCGGCTCGCGCCCGGGCCGCCAGTTCGCCGTAGGTGACCCCATCGTCGTGCGGGCCGACGGCGAGGCGGTCGGGGAAGGTCTCGGACGCCATCTCCAGCAGAAGCGAGGTGTGCATGCCGGCTGTCGTCAGTCGGAGGACGGAAGCGCCTTGGCTTCCTTCAGCGTCAGGAGGCGGCCGTTCAGGGACAACGACCCCTGTCCGGCCTTGGTGCAAAGCATCTCCACGCCGCTGTCGGCGTCGACGTAGCGCTTGCCGACCTGCACGCCGCCGCTGAAATCGGGGGACAGGGTCCCGCCCGGCGTCGGCGACGCACCCGCGGCGTTCATCTCATGGCCGCCGCATTCGAGCCTGGCTGCCGCGTCCTTGGTCGCGCGCACCACGATCACCTCGGCGCTGCATACAGCGCTCTTCCAGCGCGATCCCGGTTTCAGGTCCATGTCCTCTGCTCCATCCGCGTTTCCAAGCTCCTTCTATCCCGGCCCGGGATCGTCGCCATATCAATCATCCGCTCCAGGCGCCGCCTTTCTCGGACCGACCCTGGCGCGCCGTTGCATCGCCAGGGCAGACCGTGCAACCGATGGGGCCTCGATCAAGTGGAAACCGCTTCAGTCATGGCCATTACACTGGCGCGCCATCTGCCGATCCTCGACTGGGGCGCCCGGTACGATCGGGCGACCTTCACGAGCGATTTAATGGCCGGCCTCGTGGTGACCATCATGCTGATCCCGCAGAGTCT
>CAIQDO010000247.1 GCA_903870555.1 uncultured Caulobacteraceae bacterium | reverse complement strand
GATCTGGCGGAGATCCGCCGGCTGATCGAGGGCGTCGGCGCCGAGGTCAATCTGGTCTTCCCGCTCGGCTCGCACCTCGCGGACGTGCGCAAGCTCGGCGACGCCGAGGTTAATGTCTGCCTCTATCGCGAATTCGGCCGCAATCTGTGCGAGACTCTGGAGCGTCCCTACCTGCAGGCGCCGATCGGCCTCGACTCCACCACTCGCTTCCTGCGCACCCTGGGCGAACTGACGGGCCTCGATCCCGAACCGTTCATCGAGCGTGAAAAGCACACCACCCTCAAGCCGATCTGGGACCTGTGGCGTAGCGTCACCCAGGACTTCTTCGGCACGGCCAGCTTTGCCATCGTCGCCAACGAGACCTACGCCCGCGGCGTGCGCCACTTCCTTGAGACCGAAATGGGCCTCCCCTGCACGTTCAGCTTCGCGCGCACCGCCGGGGTCAAGCCCGACAACGCCGCCGTGCAGCGCGCCATCCGCGAGACTCCGCCCTTGGTCATGTTCGGCAGCATCAATGAACGGATGTACATGGCCGAGGCTGGCGCGCGGGCGACCTGGATCCCCGCCTCCTTCCCCGGCGCCATCATCCGGCGTCACACGGGCACGCCCTATATGGGCTATTCGGGCGCCGTCTATCTGATCCAGGAAATCTGCAACGCCCTGTTCGACGCGCTTTTCCACATCCTGCCGCTGGCCTCCCAGATGGACAAGGTCGATCCCACCCCGGCCCGTCGTCACGTTGAGTTGGCCTGGGACGACGCCGCCAAAAGCGCCCTGGACCGGATCGTCGAGTCGCAGCCGGTGCTGGTGCGCATCTCCGCCGCCAAGCGCCTGAGAGACACCGCGGAACGCGGCGCGCGTCTGGCCGGCGAGTCGCGGGTCAGCGAGAGCCGCGTGGCCATTGCCCGGTCCCTGTTGCTGGAGGGCCAGGGCGCATGACGTCCCATTACCGCATTCCGACGCCGACAGACCAGGGACCGCGCCAATGCGCCGGCCATGTCTTCCGCGTCGTCGGGTCCCCGCGCCGGGGATCCCTCGAGATTGTCGCGACCGTCCTCGCGGCAGACAGCGCTGAACATGCAAGACCGGCGGTCGGTCGAGCGCCAGCGGGATAGGAGAAAGAGTCATGGCGGAAAGAGACGTTAACTCGGGGAGTCTGACAGGGCTCACCGAAGCCGAGGCCAAGGAGTTCCACAGGATCTTCCTCGGCAGCATGTTCCTGTTCGTCGCCATCGCGGTGTCGGCCCACATCCTGGTGTGGTCGTGGCGTCCCTGGTTCCCCGGCGTCAATGGTTACGCCGAGCTGATCGACAGCGCGAAGATGGCCAGCCATCTCGCCCTCGCCCACTTCGCCTAGAGGAGAGACAGACATGTGGAGAATGTGGCTTCTATTTGATCCGCGCCGCGTACTCGTCGCGCTGTTCACCTTCCTGTTCGCCCTGGCCGTTCTGATCCACTTCGTGGTTCTCAGCACGCCGCGGTTCAACTGGATCGAAGGCTCCGGCGCGAAGAAACCCGTGGCCGCGGCCCAATTGCAGACCCTCGATCTGGCCAAGGCCCCGATCAGGTCCGCCTAAGGCGCGTCTGGCGTCCAACGCCAGGCGCGGGGGATGCGGGCGCGCATCGACAGAATGTCGATAGCGCCCGTTATCCCGCAGCCGGCGCGGGCGCGCGACGGCCTTTCACTCTCTCGAAGACAACGGGCGGAGACTACCGATGGCCCTGCTGAGTTTTGAACGAAAATATCGTGTTCGGGGGGGAACACTGATCGGCGGCGATCTGTTCGACTTTTGGGTCGGACCGTTCTACGTCGGCTTCTTTGGCGTCACGAGCGCCTTCTTCGCGGGGCTCGGCACGGCGCTGATCGTCTACGGCGCGGCGATTGGCCCGACCTGGGATATCTGGCGGATCAGCATCAATCCGCCGAGCATCGCCAACGGCCTCGCCTTCGCCCCGCTCAATGCGGGCGGCCTATGGCAGATGGTCACGGTCTGCGCCCTGGGCGCCTTCTGCTCCTGGGCGCTGCGAGAGGTGGAAATCTCCCGCAAGCTGGGCATAGGCCTGCATGTGCCGGCCGCCTTCAGCATGGCGATCTTCGCCTATTTCACGCTGGTGGTGATCCGCCCGGTGCTGATGGGCTCCTGGGGCTATGGATTTCCCTATGGCATCTTCAGCCATCTCGAATGGGTGTCCAACACCGGCTACAAATACCTGAACTTCCACTACAATCCGGCCCACATGGTCGCGGTGTCGTTGTTCTTCACCACCACCTTCGCGCTGGGACTTCACGGCTCCTTGATCCTGTCGGCCGCCAATCCCAGCGACGGCGGCGCCGTCAAGACCGCGGAACACGAAGACAGCTTCTTCCGCGACATCATGGGCTATTCCATCGGCACCCTCGGCATTCACCGTCTCGGCGTCTTCCTGGCCCTGGCGGCGGTGTTCTTCAGCGCCGTCTGCATTGTCATCAGTGGTCCCATCTGGTCCCAGGGCTGGCCGGAATGGTGGAACTGGTGGCGCAATCTTCCGATCTGGGGTTAGAGGAGCGCATCCGTGGCGACTTATCAGAACTACTTCACCCAGGTCCAAATCCGCGGCGTCGTGGAAATGGGCGTGCCGCTGCCGCGGCACGACGTTCCCCGCATCGGCAAGCCGGTGTTCCTGCGTCTGCTCGGCCTGATGGGCAACGCCCAGCTCGGTCCGATCTACCTGGGCCTGACAGGCATATCCTCGCTCCTGTTCGGCTTCATCGCCTTCGAGATCATCGGCCTCAACATGCTGGCGTCGGTGCATTGGAATGTCGTCGAATTCATTCGGCAACTTCCCTGGCTGGCCTTGCAGCCGCCGACTCCAGACATGGGCCTGCGTCTGTTTCCGCCGCTCGCCAAGGGCGGCTGGTGGCTGATCACCGGCTTCTTCCTGACGGCCTCCCTGCTGCTGTGGTTTGTCCGCACCTATAACCGCGCCAAATCGCTCGGCATGGGCACCCACATCGCCTGGGCCTTCGCCTCGGCGATCTGGCTCTATCTCGTGCTCGGCTTCATCCGGCCGATCATGATGGGCAGCTGGAGCGAGGCAGTGCCCTTCGGCATCTTCCCGCACCTCGACTGGGTCGGCTCGTTCTCGATCCGTTATGGCAACCTGTTCTACAACCCCTTCCACTGTTTCTCGATCGCCTTCCTCTATGGCTCGACCCTGCTGTTCGCCATGCACGGCGCGACCATCCTGGCGGTGAGCCGTTACGGTGGGGACCGGGAAGTCGAGCAGATCACCGACCGTGGCACGGCCGCCGAACGGGGAGCGCTGTTCTGGCGCTGGACCATGGGCTTCAACGCCACGTTCGAGTCGATCCACCGCTGGGCTTGGTGGTTCGCGGTGCTGACGCCGCTGTCCGGCGGCATCGGCATCCTGATCACCGGCACGGTTGTCAGCGACTGGCATGCCTGGGCGGTGCTGCACCACTTCGCCTACACCGAATAGACGCCTTCAACCGCGTCGAACGAAGGGTCCGGGACGGCGACGTCCCGGGCCTTTTGCTGTGTGCGTGACGGCGGCACGGCCCCTTCCACCTTCGCCAAGGCTACGGTGGACTTCGCCACCGTCCCCCGATTCACGCGGCAGGATTGCGCACTCAAAATCCTCCCTTGCGCGAAGCGCGGGGGAGGTGGCCGCCCGCAGGGCGGTCGGAGGGGGCGTACCGCGCCGCCGGACTACGCCCCCAAAGACAAATTCCTCAGTGACGCCGCCCCCGCTCAAGGCTACGCTTCACTTATGCGTTCGTCGTCGAAAACGCACGCTCACGCCAAGGCGCTCCGCCGGTCGCTGACGCCGCCAGAAACGGCGCTGTGGGCGCTGCTGCGGACGCGCGGCGCCGGTGGGCCGACATTCCGCCGCCAACATCCGATCGGACCCTTCATCGCCGACTTCTGTTGCGCCGCCGCCCGCCTGGTCGTCGAAATCGACGGCTGGGACCACGCCACCCCCACGCGGGGGTTACGCGACGCGCAGCGGGATCGGTACATGGCGGATCTCGGGTACACGGTCATCCGGATCGCCGCCGCCGAGGTAATGGCGTCGGCGGGCGACGTGGCCCAAAGCCTACACGATACGGCGTTGGGGCAGATCGCGGAGGCAAAGGCGGCTCGCGCTGCGGGGAGCCAGGCGGGATAGTCGCCGCGGGGTTCGCCCCCTCCACCGTCCGCTACGCGGCCGGTCCCCCTCCCCCGATTCTCGGGGGAGGATGACTGTCTTGTCCTCCCATGCGCGAAGCGCGGGGGTAGAGGCCGCGG
>CAIQDO010000246.1 GCA_903870555.1 uncultured Caulobacteraceae bacterium | reverse complement strand
GTGTCGATGATCGGTCCACGGCCCAACCTACTCGGCCGTCAGGCCGGCTCCCACAAGCGCCTGGAAGTCGCCCAGCCGGTGCTCACAAACGCCGATCTTGAGAAGATTCGTGCGATCGCCGACCTGCTTGACGGCGCCTTCCGCACCATCACCCTTGACGCCACCTGGAGCGCCAAGGAGGGCGCCGCCGGGCTGGAGATGGCGCTCGACCGGCTGTGCTCGGCCGCCACCGACGCGGTGCTTCTGGATCACAACATCCTGATCCTGTCCGACCGCGCCGCCGGCCGCGATCGCATTCCGATCCCGGCGGCCCTGGCCACCGCGGCGGTTCATCACCGTCTGATCCGCCAGGGTCTGCGCATGCAGACCGGCTTGGTGATCGAGACCGGCGAGGCGCGGGAGGTCCATCATTTCTGCGTGCTTGCGGGCTACGGCGCGGAGGCGGTCAATCCCTACCTGGCCTTCGAGACCCTTGAGGCCATGCGCACATCCGGCGGCATCGACCTGCCCGCCGAAAAGGTGGCGAAGAACTACGTCAAGGCCATCGGCAAGGGCGTGCTCAAGGTGATGTCCAAGATGGGCATCTCCACCTACCAGTCCTACTGCGGCGCCCAGATCTTCGACGCCGTCGGTCTGTCGAGCGACTTCGTCGAACGCTACTTCACAGGCACCGCCAGCGTCATCGAGGGCGTCGGCCTGGCCCAGATCGCCCGCGAAAGCGTCCGACGTCACGCTGACGCCTATGGCGACGCGCCGATCTATCGCGACATGCTCGACGTCGGCGGGGCCTACGCCTTCCGCCTGCGCGGCGAAGATCACGCCTGGACGCCCCGCTCGGTGGCCAGCCTTCAGCACGCCGTCCGGGGCAATAGCCCTGCGGCCTACAACGACTTCGCCGACGCCATCAACCAGCAAAACGAGCGGCTTCTGACACTTCGGGGTCTGATGAAGTTCCGTTTCGCCGATCAGCCTTTGTCGCTCGAAGAGGTCGAGCCGGCCGCGTCGATCGTCAAGCGCTTCTCCACTGGGGCGATGAGTTTCGGCTCGATCAGCCGGGAGGCTCACACCACCCTGGCCATCGCCATGAACCGCATCGGCGGACGCTCGAACACCGGCGAGGGCGGCGAAGAGTCCGACCGCTTCGTGCGTTTGCCCAACGGCGATTCCATGCGCTCTGCGATCAAGCAGGTTGCGTCCGGCCGGTTCGGCGTCACCGCCGAATATCTGGTCAACGCCGACGATATCCAGATCAAGATGGCCCAGGGCGCCAAGCCGGGCGAGGGCGGTCAGCTTCCTGGGCACAAGGTCGACAAGGCCATCGCGGCGGTGCGGCATTCGACGCCGGGGGTCGGCCTGATCTCGCCGCCTCCGCACCACGACATCTATTCGATCGAAGATCTCAAGCAGCTGATCCACGATCTGAAGAACGTTAATCCCGCCGCCCGCATCTCGGTCAAGCTGGTGTCGGAAATCGGCGTTGGCACCGTCGCCGCCGGCGTCGCCAAGTGCCGCGCCGACCATCTGACCATCAGCGGTTTCGAGGGAGGCACAGGCGCCAGTCCCCTGACCAGCCTTACCCACGCCGGTTCACCCTGGGAGATCGGCCTGGCCGAGACCCAGCAGACCCTGCTGCTCAACGGCCTTCGCTCGCGTATCGCCGTGCAGGTCGATGGCGGCCTGCGCACCGGTCGCGACGTCGCGGTCGGCGCCTTGCTGGGCGCCGACGAGTTCGGCTTTGCCACCGCGCCCCTGATCGCCGCCGGCTGCGTGATGATGCGAAAGTGCCATCTCAATACCTGCCCGGTCGGCGTCGCCACCCAGGATCCGGTGCTGCGGGCCCGCTTCACCGGTCAGCCCGAGCATGTGATCAACTACTTCTTCTTCGTCGCCGAAGAGCTGCGGGCGATCATGGCCCAGCTGGGCTTCCGGACCGTCGAGGAGATGGTCGGTCAGGTCGATCGCCTCGACCTGCGCGACGCCGTCGACCACTGGAAGGCCCAGGACGTCGATCTGTCCCGGCTTCTCTACGCCGCGCCCGCGCCTGAAGGGTCGGCGCGCCGCAATACGGAGGTCCAGGAACACGGACTTGAGACCGCCCTGGACCATCAGTTCATAGCCCAGGCGGGGGATGCCCTTGCCGGCGGGGCGCCCGTGACGATCTCTTCGCCGATCCGCAATCTCAACCGCACCGCCGGCGCCATGCTTTCGGGCGAAGTCGCCCGGCGCTGGGGCCACGCCGGCCTGCCCGACGGCGCCATCAACATCGTCCTGACCGGCACCGCCGGCCAGAGCTTTGGCGCGTTCCTGGCGCGTGGCGTCACCCTAGATCTCACCGGCGACGCCAACGACTATGTAGGTAAGGGCCTTTCGGGTGGGCGTATCGTGGTGCGCCAGCCCGCCGCGGCGACCCGCGAACCCACCGAGAACATCATTGTCGGCAACACCGTCCTCTATGGCGCCATTGCCGGCGAAGCCTATTTCAATGGCGTGGCCGGCGAACGTTTCGCCGTCCGCAACTCCGGCGCGGTGACGGTGGTCGAGGGCGTCGGCGATCATGGCTGCGAATACATGACCGGCGGCGTGGTGGTGGTCCTTGGGGACACCGGGCGCAACTTCGCGGCCGGCATGTCCGGGGGCATCGCCTATGTCTACGATCCGCAGCGGCGGTTCGCCGCCCTGTGCAACGGCGCCATGGTCAGCCTGTCCTCGGTGCTGCAGGAAACCGTGTCGGAGGCCGACATCGGGGCGCCGCGGGGCCGTTCGATCAGTGTGGCTGACAGTGGCATGGGGGATCCCCTGCGCTTCGACGCCGCCCGCCTGCGGATCCTGATCGAGCGCCACCATCGCCACACCGGCAGCGCCCGGGCGGCGGCCCTTCTCAAAAACTGGGAGAGCGCCCTGAGCGACTTTATCAAGGTCACGCCCAACGATTACCGGCGGGCGCTCACCGATCTGGCGGCCGAACGCGCGACGGCTCCGGCGGCGGCGGCGGAGTAGCGACAATGGGTAAGACAACCGGCTTTCTTGAGATTGCCCGCCGCGATCGCGGCTATGAGCCCGCGACGGACCGGCTGAAGACCTGGCGCGAATTCGTCCGGCCGTTGCCGACCGCAGAGGTGTCGCAACAGGGCGCGCGCTGCATGAACTGCGGCATTCCCTACTGTCACAACGGCTGTCCGGTGAACAACCTGATCCCGGACTGGAACGACCTCGTCTATCACGACAAGTGGCGGTCGGCCCTGGGCACGTTGCAGTCCACCAACAACTTCCCCGAGTTCACCGGTCGGGTGTGTCCGGCGCCGTGCGAGGCGGCCTGCACCCTCAACATCGACGACAGCCCGGTCACCATCAAGACCATCGAGTGTCAGATCGTCGATCGCGGATGGCAGGAAGGCTGGATCGTCCCCGAGCCTGCCCACGTCCGCACCGGCAAGACGGTGGCTGTAGTCGGCTCTGGCCCCGCGGGGCTGGCCTGCGCCCAGCAACTCGCCCGCGCCGGCCACCAGGTCACGGTGTTTGAGAAGAGCGACCGCATTGGCGGCCTGCTCCGCTACGGCATTCCCGACTTCAAGATGGAGAAGACGCTGATCGACCGGCGGATCGCCCAGATGGAGGCCGAGGGCGTGGTGTTCCGGCCCGGCGTCCATGTCAGCGCGACAATGTCGGTCGCCGATCTGCGGGCGACCCACGACGCCGTCGTCCTGGCCGGCGGCGCAGAGCGGCCACGCGACCTGGAGCTGCCGCCACACAACCTGTCGGGAATCCACTTCGCCATGACGTTTCTGACCCAGCAGAACAAGCGGGTGGCGGGTGATCCCGAAGACGTGGCCGCCCCCCTCGGCGCCATCAGCGCCAGGGGCAAGCATGTCGTGGTGATCGGTGGGGGCGACACCGGGTCGGACTGCATAGGCACCTCAAACCGGCAAGGCGCCGCCTCCGTCACCCAGCTTGAGATCATGCCCGAGCCGCCCGCGCGCGAAAACAAGGCCCTGACCTGGCCGGACTGGCCGCTGAAATTTCGCACGTCATCGTCACAGGAAGAGGGCTGCGAGCGCGACTTCGCTGTCGCCACCCGCCGCGCCTTGGGCTCGGGGGATCGGATCGAGGGCCTGGAATGCGTGCGCCTGGACTGGACAGCCGGTCCGGACGGGCGGATGCGGATGACCGAGATCCCTGGTAGCGAGTTTGTCCTTAAAGCCGATCTCGTGCTGCTGGCGATGGGCTTCCTCGGACCGCACCATGACGGCCTGCTTGAACAGGCGGGCGTGGCGATTGACCCCCGCGGCAATGTCGCCGCTTCGATCACCGACTACGCCACCTCCGTGTCGAAGGTGTATGCCTGCGGCGACATGCGCCGCGGCCAGTCGCTGGTGGTCTGGGCGATCCGCGAGGGCCGGCAATGCGCCCGCGCCGTCGATCTCGCCCTGATGGGAACGACCGAACTGCCACTGTAGGGGCGAAAAGGCGTTCGGCGGTCCGGACGCTGGTCGGCGCCAGGTCGCGGGGCGGTGTCAGCAGAACGCCCTATCCGGATTCTCCGGGAGCGTTGTCTCGACATACGCTTGCATCGCCGTCGCCACCGCATTGGCGTCGCCGCCCAGACTGCCCGCCTCGATCAGCGGTCCAATGGTCAGGCTGAACGCACCGCCAGCCTTGTTCAGCATCTCGTGGAAGAGGGTAACGTCGCGCAGTTCCTCCGAAACCCCGTGGAAGAACTGAAACAGCGTCGACCATGGCCCGGTCAGGTTCATCGGCAGGATCGGCGCATTGAAGTTGCGGGCCACCGCGAAGGCGCCGACCGCCCATGGCG
>CAIQDO010000245.1 GCA_903870555.1 uncultured Caulobacteraceae bacterium | reverse complement strand
TTTAGTGCTCCGATCCAACAAACGGAAGTGAACCTTCCGTTTGCATCGGAGCACTAGGCCGGGCTCGCCGGCCAGCTCTCACGGACAAGCTTCAACGCCCTCCCGCCGCAAGGTTGGAGGGCGTTTTGCCGCGGGGGACTGCCGAAGGCGGTGGCGCGCCCGCCGAAGCCTTGGCGAAGGCGGGAGGGGGCGTCTCGCCGGCTCTTCCTGTCCCCGCCCCGCCCGAGAACCCCCTAGACCGCGCAGGCCTCGAATCCCGCCTTCAGTTTCGCCTCGTCGAGGTTGCGGCCGATGAACACCATCCGGCTTTCCCGCGCCTCGTCGTCGCGCCACGGACGCTGCAGGTCCCCCTCCAGCATCATATGCACCGCCTGGAACACCAGCCGCCGTGATTCTCCGGACACATTGACGATGCCCTTGGCCCGCAGGATGTCCGGGCCCTGGGCCGCCAGCAGTTCGTTCAGCCATCGGGTCATCTTCACCCCATCGACCGCGCGATCCAGTTTCAGCGACACGCCCTTGATGTCGTCCAGATGCAGCCGCTCGGCGTGGCCCCCATCATGGGCATGGCCATGAGCGTGGTGGTCATGATCATGATCACAGTCGTCGTCGTGGACGTGTCCCGCCTCGCCATGGGCCGGATTGAGGAATTCCGGATTCAGCTCGGTGATCCGGTCCAGGTCGAAGCCGCCCCGGCCGAGCACGGCGTCCAGCGCCACCCGCGAGCGCACCGCGCGGTGGATCGTCGCCAGGGGATTGAGCCGGCGCAGCCGCGCCTCGATCGTCCGCAGCTCGTCCTCCGACACCAGGTCGGTCTTGTTGAGCACGATCTGGTCGGCGAAGGCGATCTGCTCGCCCGCCTCCCGGCTCTCCGACAGGCTCAGCAGCACATGCTTGGCGTCGACCACCGTGGTCACGGAATCGAGCCGCGTGCGCGCCTTGACGTCCTCGTCGACGAAGAAGGTCTGGGCCACCGGGCCGGGATCGGCCAGGCCGGTGGTCTCGACGATGATGGCGTCGAAGCCGCGCGTGGCGCTGGCCTGGCGCTTCATCAGCCCCTGCAGCACCCGGATCAGGTCGCCCCGCACCGTGCAGCAGACGCAGCCGTTATTCATCTCGAACACTTCCTCGTCGGCGCCCACCACCAGCTCGCCGTCGATGCCGATCTCGCCGAACTCATTGACGATGACGGCGTAGCGCTTGCCGTGGTCCTCCGACAGGATGCGGTTGAGAAGGGTGGTCTTGCCGGCGCCGAGGTAGCCGGTAAGGACGGTGACGGGAATCTGGCTCATGCCGCCTAGATAGGGGATCGACGGCCCGACGTCCAAGGGGCGGGGCTTGCTTCTCTTCCCCCCTTGGGGGAAGTCCGGCGAAGCCGGGAAGGGGGCTTCCTGGCGAGGCATCCGCGGCGGCGGCCCCCTCCACCCCTCCGGGGTCCCCCTCCCCCGGTGGGGGAGGAGAAGGGATGGCAACACCTCTCCCTTCGCCTTGACTCTTATGGAGCCGCGAGTATACCTCCCCACCCTTCGCCCGCGGGTCATTCGCGGGCGCTGTTTTTTTGTGTCTCTCCCGATCCCGAAGGCTTCAAACGATGTACGCTGTGATCAAGACCGGCGGCAAACAATACCGGGTCCAAGCCGGCGATTTGCTGGTTGTGGAAAAGCTCGACGGCGAGCCGGGCGCCAAGGTGGCCTTTGATGAGGTCCTGATGATCGGCGAGGGCGCGGACGTCACCGTCGGCGCGCCCCTGGTCGAAGGCGCCACGGTCAGCGCCACCCTGGTCGAGACCCGCAAGGGCGACAAGATCAAGGTGTTCAAGAAGATCCGCCGCCAGGGCTACCGCCGCACCCAGGGCCACCGTCAGTTCAACACGGTCCTGCGCGTCACCGGCATCGCCGGCGCCGGCAAGGAATCGAGCTGGGACGGCGCCGTCGACCTGACGCCTCTGTCGGTCCTCAAGGCCCGCGCCCAGAACCTGGCCCGTAGCCAGGAAGCGGCCGAGATCCGGTCGAGCGAACGCGCCGCGCGCATCGCCGCCCGCCAGACCCGCGCCTAAGCCGGCCTGATCGGCCCTTTGGCGCCCCAACATTCGGAGATCTGAACCATGGCACACAAGAAATCCGGCGGCTCTTCGCGCAACGGGCGCGACTCGGCCGGCCAGCGTCTCGGCGTGAAGAAGTACGGCGGCGAAGCCGTCCTCGCCGGCAACATTCTCATTCGCCAGCGCGGCACCAAATATTGGCCGGGCGAGAACGTCGGCATCGGCACGGACCATACCCTGTTCGCTAAGGCCCATGGCGCGGTCAAGTTCGTGACCAAGAAGAACGACCGAACCTACGTCTGCGTCGTACCGGCCGCCCTCGCCGCCGAATAGGCGATCCGCCTCTCTTCCGCCGGATCGCTGCCACCCATGCGATCCGGACCAGCCGACCCGAACGGGGAAACCGGAGCGCCCGGTTTCCCCGTTTTCGTTTTCGCGCCGCCTGACCTCGCTGTCGGGCGCGACGCTGGGAGGAGAGAAGGTTCATGTCACAAGGCCGATCCCCGCCTGAGGTTTCCACCCCTCGCCTGAATTTGCGCGCGCCGAGCCTGGCGGATGCGCCCGTCCTTGGTCGCCTGGCCGACGACGCTGGCGTCGCCCGCATGACCACCGGGATACCCCACCCCTATCCCCCCGACGCGGCGGAGGGTTTCCTCGACCGGATAGGCCGCGCCGACCCCGGCCGCCAACGGCTGTTCGCCGTCGAGGCCCCGGACGACGGCTTCGTCGGGCTACTTGGGTTTCATCCCAACGCCGAGGGCGCGCCGGAACTCGGCTACTGGCTCGGACGTCCGTTCTGGGGCCGGGGCTACATGACCGAGGCGGTCCGCGCCGCCATGGTCTGGGCCGGCGGCGCATGGGGAAAGCGCTTTGTCATGTCCGGCCACTTCGCCGACAATCCGGCGTCGGGTCGGGTGCTGATCAAGGCGGGCTTCCTCTATACCGGCGACGTCACGCCCCGGTTCTCCGTCGCCCGCGGCGAGACCGCGCCGACGCGGATGATGGTCTGGCTGGCCTGATCAACCCGGATCCACCCGGCGGCCGAAACATTCCGGCCCTATTCTCGCCGCGATCGCTTGACAGTATCAAAAGCAGGAAAGACGTCTGATGGGGTTCGCTGTGACGGTAATGCGAAAGTCGATCCGGCATCCTTCGCCCTGGGTCTATTCGACGGCCTCGGCTGTTTTGGTCCTGGCGGCGGCTCCGGGAGCCCAGGCCCTCAACATCATCCCGATCTATGGATCGAGCGTGACGTCTCTTGCCCAGGCGGCCACGATCGAGTCCGCGTTCAATACCGTCGCGGCCGATTTCAATAAGTCCTTTGCCTCGCCGATCAATGTCTACATCAATGTCAGTTGGGGATCGGTCGCCGGTCAGAGCCTGCCGTCCAATGCGGTCGGCGCCAGTTCGACGAACCTCTACGGCTATTACACCTACTCGCAGGTGCTCGGGGCTCTGAGCCGCGATAGCCTGGCCAATCCGTCCGACACCGCCCTGGCGACGGCGCTAAAGACCATGCCGACCACGGCGCCGTCGGGCGTCTTGAAATACGTGGTCCCGTCGGCCGAGGCCAAGGCGCTTGGCCTGATCTCGGGCCTGCAAACCTCGCTGGATGGCTCGATCGGTTTCGCGGGCAATCCATCCGGCTACACCTTCTCGCTCTCCGGCGCCGTGTCTCCCACCGCCTATGACTTCTCCGCCGTCGCCGCCCACGAAATCGAGGAAGTCCTCGGCAGGATAAGCGGCATATCGAGTACGGCCACCCCGCCGTATCGAACGGTTTTCGACCTGTTCCGGTATTCGTCGCCGGGCGTTCTCAATGATAACTATAACGGCTTGGCCTATTTTTCCGTGGACGGCGGAAAGACCAACCTGTCCACCTTCAACAATTCGTCCTACGGCGGCGACCGATCGGACTGGCAGACGACGACCACGACGTCAGGCAACATCCAGGACGCCTTCATCTCGAAGGGCGAGCGGATGAATCTGACCGCCGTCGATCTCACCGCCCTCGATGTGCTGGGCTACGGCGGCGTCAACCTGGGCGACACCTCGATTTCGAAGCCGGGCGCCGTGGCGTTCAATCTCGACTCGGTGCCGGAGCCCGCGACCTGGCTGACCATGCTGCTCGGTCTTGGCCTCACCGGAGCCGCCCTGCGTCGCAGGGGCTCCGCAACGGTGGCCGTCAGGGGCTGACGGGCAGGGCCCAACGCCCGACGGGCTGAAGTCTCAGCGCCCCGCGCCGTAGACCGACTTCATCTTGCGCAACAGCTCGGCGTTGCCGGACTTGAAGAAGCCGTACAGCCGGTCGGACGCCGGATCGTTTCCCCAGCCGGTGGATGAGATCGTCACCCGCGTCCGGGCCGGGCCCAGGGGCTGGTATTCCAGCACCGTCACGGTTTTCTGGAACGCTTCGGCGCCGGTCAGGCCATGGGGCGCCTGGATGTTCTGGAACACGATCAGCCGGCCGGGCAGGAAGGTGATGATCCGGTGCTTGATGTTGTCCGGATCGCCCAGCGCCTTGGCCGGATCGTAGCTCGCCTCCAGCGACCCACCGACCCGCAGGTCGATGGCGGCGACGGGCGAGTTCCAGCGCCTGTATTCGGTGACGTCCGTGAAGGCCTTCCACAGCACAGCGACCGGGGCGTCGATGTCG
>CAIQDO010000244.1 GCA_903870555.1 uncultured Caulobacteraceae bacterium | reverse complement strand
CTCACGCCGTGATCGCCGCCCTGCTCAAGATCGCCAAGGCCTGCGAGACGGCCAATACGGCGGCGGCGATCAAGGAGGCGCGCCTCACCCTGCTGGAAGTCGACCGCCTTCGCACCTCGCTCGACCTGAGTCGTGAAACCGAGCGCGGCCGGGTGTTGAGGGGAGGATAGTCTGGGAAAACAAGAGGTTGGCGGAAAACTTCCCGGCCGGCCCGACCGCCAAAACAAGCCAAAACACGCCAAAACACGCCAAAATCCGCCAGGATGTCGCCAGACGCCGCCCGCAACACGCCGTCGCCCCGCCACCGACCGCCAAAACAAGCCGGCCGACCGCCAACACAAGCCCGGCGAACGCCGGCCCCCTCCCACCTTCGCCAAGGCTTCGGTGGGCAGGCCACCCCTTCGGGGTCCGGTCTGACGCAGGCGTCCTCCACCCCCGGTGGGGGAGGAGAAACACCTCTGGGCGTCTTGGCGTCTTGGCGTTTCAGGGCCTCATCAACCGCCTCGACCGCCTCAGGCCTCAGTGACCCTTGCGATAGTCCACGTCGTCCCACGTGATCGCCGACAGTTCCTTCTTCCTCGGCCCCATGTAGCCGAACAGGAACGCCGCCACTTTGCGCATCTGGATCTCTTCCGACCCTTCGGTGATGCGATAGCGGCGGTGGTGGCGATAGATGTGCTCGAACGCCTTGTGCCGCGAATAGCCGATGCCGCCGTGGATCTGCATCGCCCGGTCGGCCGCTTCGCACACCAGCCGGTTGGCCCAATAGTTGCACATCGAGACCTTGTCGGAGAGCTGACGCTCGACTTCCTTGTGGTCCATCTGGTCGATCTGCCACGCCGTCTTGCGGATCAGCAGGCGCAGCATCTCGCACTGCGTCGCCAGCTCGACCAGCGGCCACTGGATCGCCTGGTTGTCGCTCAGCGGCTTGCCGAAGGGCTTGCGCGCCCGGGCGTATTTGACGCTCTCCTCGATGCAATAGACCGCCGCGCCCAGCGACGAGGCCGCCTGGCGGATGCGGTTCTGGTGCACGAAGCTCTGGCCCAGGCCCAGGCCCCGGCCCTCAACGCCCCAGATCGCGTCATCGGGCACCCACACATTGGTCAGGCTCAGGCGCGGGTGATCGGTGGGCATGTTGAAGGTCCACAGATACTCCTCGATCTTCACGCCGGGGGCGTCCGAGGGCACCAGAAATACGGTGATGCCGGTGGCGTCGCCGTCCTCGCCGCTGGTGCGCGTGAAGCACATCAGGTGCGTGGCGTGATGCATGCCGGTGGTCCACATCTTCTCGCCGTTGATCAGCCAGCCGTCGACGCCATCACGCGTCTCGCGCACGCCCCGGGTCTCCATCCAGGTGGCGTCCGAGCCGTGGTTCGGCTCGGTCAGGCCGAAACCCGTGCGTATCTTTCCGGCCAGCAGGTCGGCCCCATATTTCTCGTGCTGGGCATTGGTGGCGAAGGTCTTGAACATCAGGATGAAGGGGTTGTTGCCCACGATCGAATGTTCGGTCTGCAGGTCGTTGTGCAGGCCCAGGCCGCTGGCGGCCAGGTGCTCGCGGATCACGGCCATGGCCAGGTTGCTGCCGCCCTTGCCGCCCATCTCGGTCGGCCATGCGAAGCGCAGATGGCCGGCCTCGTCGGCGATCTGCCGGGCCTTGGTCAGCAGGTCTTCCCACTCCTTGCGCGGCAGGCCGCCCTTGTCCCAGTCGGTGCGGGCGTGTTCGCGGCGGTGGTCGAAGAAGCGGATGTTGTCGTCCGCGTTCTCCAGCGGCTTGATCTTCTCTTCGATGAAGGTGTCGAGCTCGGCGAGATAGTCGACGAGATCCTGTGGCAGGCTGAAGTCCATGGGGTTTCCTCTTTCAGGCGTTCTTGTGGTTCAGGTCTCGGTGGGGGCGGCACGCTCGGCCAGGGCCGCGCGGTATCCCCAGTAGGTCGGCTGGTCGACGGACAGCTTGGCCAGGGTGGTCGCCCACAGATGGTCGGCCACGCCGGGCGTCTTCAGGTCCAGCTCGCCCGCGCCCAGGCGGCGGGCCAGCTCGGCGTTCAGGGTCGCCAAGTCGCCGCCCTCGTCTTCGTTTTCTATTCCCAGCAGGGCCTTCAGGCTCGCCAGTTCGGCCGCCTCGGCCGCCGGGGCGGTGTCGAGCTGCCGGCGCATCATCTCCAGGGCGTTGGCGGCGACGCGCACATTGAAGCTGGTGGCGCCCTTGGTCTCGGCCACCACCACCTCCTTGAGGAAGCGGGCGACGGCGCCGAGAATTTCGCTGGGTGTGGGTTGGTCCTGCATGGTCGTCAGGCCGCCAATAGCCGGAGGAGGTCGATCTCGGTCTCGGAGGTGCGCCTCGCGATCACCGCCCGCTCCACCGACGGGTCGGCGGTGCGGAAGCTGTTCGCCATGCCGCAGCACATCACCCCCCAGCGCAGCGAGCCGAACACCTCCCAGAACAGCGCCCGTTCGGGATCGACCTTTTCCCCGCCGGCCGCCTCATACCCCGCCCACAGCTCTTCCCGCAGGCCAAAGCCGCCCACCGGCTTGTCCTCGACGCCGAACCGCCAGCTGTTGGCGCAGATCCAGCCCATGTCCTCCATCGGGTCGGCCACATGGGCCAACTCCCAGTCCAGCACCGCGCGCAGGCCGTCGGGGCCGACCATGATGTTGCCATTGCGGAAGTCGCCGTGAACCAGCCGGGGGTTTTCCGGCGGCGGCGGGCAGCGGTCGAGCAGCCAGCGGAACGCCAGGTCGAACACCGGCCGCGGCCAGTTCGAGGCCAGGTAGCCGTCGCGATATTGCGTCACGAATTCCAGCGGCGTGACCCGCTTGAGGGTGGGGAAGGCCGCCGGATCGATGCGGTGGATCGCCGCCAGGGCCTCGCCGCACTGCCGCGTCAGCACCTTGCGCGCCTCGGCGAAGGCCTCGCCCCGGGCGATCCGCCCGCCCAGGGTCTCGCCCTCGACGAAGGCCATCACAAAGCCGTGTCCGATGCCGTCATCGGGGGTCAGCACCCATTTGACGTGGGGCACAGGCACCCCGGCGGCCTCGGCGGCCTCCATCAGCGACGCCTCGATCTCGAGGCCCGTGGCGCTCTCGGAAACCCTGTCCCCGCCGGGCGCGCGGCGCAGGATCAGCGGCGTCTCGGCGCCGTCCTTGACCAGCATGAAGCGCCAGATCTCCTGCGTCGCCCCGGCCGTCATCCGCGCCAATCCCGTGGCCGCGTCGCCCCCGAGGCGACGTCGCGCGAGCGTATCCAACGCCTGGGCCAGTTCGCTCATGACCGCTCGTATCCTCCGCGCCGGTTCACCCGCCCCGCTTGCGGCGAGCCTAGCGCAGCGCGAAGGGCGATAAAACGGTCACGCGGGGGAAGGGGCTGTCATTTGCCCGCCGGCCTGACTCGCCGCGTCGAAGGCCGCCCACATCGGCGCGCAGTCGACCATCCGCCCGGTCGCCGCCGACTCGTCCATGGCCATCACCGTCAGCCCGGCCTCAAGGGAGTCCCGCGGGGTGACAGGGAACGGCCGCTCGCCGGCCAGGGCGGCCAGCAGGTCGATGGCCATGGCCTGGTCGGCGCCATTGTGGTTGTCGGACGTGCGGGTGGCGAAGTCGAAGCGCTCGGGTTTGCGACGGTCCAGCGCCGGCCGGATCATCAGCTTGTTGCGCACCAGATCGGCCAGCAGGGTGCCGCGCGTCCCGGCGATGTACCAGCGCCGCTCCTGCAGAGAGACGTGGCTGTTGGAATGGAAGCTCACCGCCAGGCCGCTGTCGTAGCGGACGATGGCGGTCTGGTGGTCGTCGACGTCCATGTCCGACTGGAAGGCGTCGTTGGCGCCCATCCACCCCGGGTTGGTCACCCCATAGGCCGGCGAGCCGTCCTCATAGGTCCGAGGCTCGTCCGCCCGCGCCGCGGTGAAGATCCCCCGCCCGCCGAAGCTCGCCACCTGCGCCGCCCGGCCCCGGGCGATGCGGCCGAAGATATCGAAGTCGTGGCACACCTTGTCGAGCATGAACGAGCCGCCCCACTGCTGCCTGCGGCGCCAGTTGCGGGCCAGGTAGGCGCCGTGCTCGGGGCCGAGATGCTCGGTGGCGTCCATGGAGATGAGGTCGCCGAGCTCCCCCGAATCGGCGCGGGCGATCACTTCGCGCACGATCGGCATCGACCGCATCACCAGGCCGATGAACAGCGGCGGCGTCGCGGCCTTCGCCAGGGTCGCGGCCAGGGCGTAGGACTCCTCCACCGTCCGCACGATCGGCTTCTCGGCGAAGATCGGATAGCCGGCCGCGAAGGCCAGGTTCAGGTGTTCGAAGTGCAGGTGGTTGGGCGAGCCGATCATCACCAGATCGAACGGTCCGTCGGCCAGCAATTCCGCCGCGTCGCCATAGGCCCGCCCCGGATCGATCCCCGCCTGGCTGAGGATCGGCAGCCCTACCGGCGACGGATCCACATACCCTGCCACCTCCAGAAACCACCCGACCTCCTTCATCGCCGACAACACATGGGCGATCCGCTGGCCAAGGCCGATCACGCCGATCCGGTGGTGGTTCATGGAGTAGCTCGCATGGAGTGGGGGGGCATTGGTGGGGCCCTGAAACGCCAAGACGCCAAGACGCCAAGAGGCGGGTGTCTATCCTGCGACATCCGGATGCTTCCG